>DAIUET010000249.1:0-4606 GCA_036845045.1 Gemmatimonadaceae bacterium
ATGAAACCGGAGGGGAGATGGGAGATGGGAGACCTGAGGCAACTACTACGGTAACTTCGGGGATTTGTTACGTCACGACGGACCGCCCCTCGTGTTTCGACCACGCGCCAGTGGCCAGGATGTCATCGATGGCGGTGATCGCATCCTCGAGATCGGCGTCGCGTGTGTAGAAGTGCGGAGCGATCCGGATTCCGGCGCCCGGTCGGAAATCGACCAGGATGTCGCGTTCCAGCAGGCACTGCGCAACCTCATATGCGTGCGGCACATCGACCGCGACCGTCCCGCCGCGCCGGGCCGGATCGCGCGATGCATGGAGCCGGAATCCGCGCGCATCGGCCAGCTCCACGAGGCGGGACGTCTGGCGGACGCTCTTCGCGCGGATCGCATCGATCCCCGCCCGCTGTACGATGCGGGGCCCCTCGATGGCGGCGTACATCGACGGAATCGCCGGCGTCCCGCCGAGCCAGCGATACGCGCCGTCGGTGTACTCCATCTCCGGTTCAAAGGCGAACGGACGGGCGTGCGCCAGCCAACCGGTCAACGCGGGTTCCAGGCGCGCCGAGACATCCGGCTGCACGTACGTAAAGCATCCACCGGGTCCGCCGCAGAGCCACTTGAGCACCCCGCCGGTGAGGAAGTCGGCGCCGAGGGCCTTGACGTCGACGGGCATGACGCCCACCGAATGGAAGGCGTCCAGCGACACCAGTGCGCCGGCATCGTGCGCGCGGCGGATCACGGTCGCCACGTCGACGACGTACGCCGACTTGAACAGCACGTGCGAAATCGCGACCAGCGCCGTCCGCTCGTCGATGGCCGCGCAGAGGCGATCCTCGTCGATGGTGACGCCATCCTCTGACGGCACCACGACGATCTCCGCCCCGAGCCGCGTCGCGAGCCGGTCATAGGCGTACCGCACGGACGGGAAGTCCAGCGCCGTCATCACGATCCGGTTGCGTGGCTCGCGATATGCCACCGCCGACAGGATCGTCGACTGGGCGAGCGTCACGTTAGGCACCATGACCACTTCACCTGCGCCCGCCCCGATCAGCGGGGCGATGATGTCGCCGACCGTTCCCGGCATGCGCCACCAGTTGCGCGCCCAGGCGCGCACCCCATGCGCCGCCCAGGCCTCGGCGTACTCCGCCAGCCGGCCAGGCACGCCACGCGGCATCGCACCGAGCGAGTTGGACACCAGGTAGTTGGCGTGGCCAAGGATGGGGAACTCGTCCCGGAACGCCAGAAGCGGATCGTGATCGCTCATCAGGACAACCTATCCCCGACGCGAAGAGGGGTCCACGGAAAGCAGCATGTGCCGGAACGGCGAGCCGACGCGGATGCCGCGAATCGAGTCCCAGCGACTCCGTGGTCCACGCGAACCACAGCGTGCTGTCAGTCGCGCAGCTTCGCCACGGCGGCTGTCGCCAGGCGCACGTACGCATCGATCGCGCGTCCCAGTTCGTCCACGCTCACGTGTTCGTCGCTCGTATGGGCAACATGCACCGAGCCGGGCCCGAACAGGTAGGGTGCTCCCCAGTGGGTCAGGGAAGGCAGATCGGTCGCGAACGCCGCCACTGACGTCGGAAAGCCGTCAATCGCGGTGAGGCGGACCGGTGGCACCGTCACTCCTTTTTCGAGTGTCGCTCGCCCGCTCGCCCAGCGCTCGAGGACGGCGAATACCTCCTCCGCCGGCGTTACCAGCCGGGCCATGATGCGCGCCTCGGCCGCCGGCGCGATGACGTTGTCGGCGATGCCGCCCGCGATCGCCCCGATGTTGATGGTGGTCGGGCCAAGCACCGGATCCGACGGCAGGTCGAGCTTGTCCAGCTCGCCCAGGAGCATCACCAATTTCGAAATGGCGGAATCACCCAGCTCCGGATAGGCGGAATGTGCGGCACGTCCAACCGTGCGCACCACGACGCGCATGGCTCCCTTCGTGCCCAGCGCCAGCGAGCTCTCTGTCGGCTCGCCGTTGATCAGGGCGCGCGGACGCCGCGGGAGACGGGTCGCAGCCCAGTCGTTCGCCGCCCGTGCGCCGTCGTGCGTCGTTTCCTCGCCGACGACAAAGAGCAGGCCGACCGGCACGCCGCCGTCGCGAAGCCGTTCCGCCGCCAGCACCATCGCGGCCGCAATCCCCTTCGCATCGCACGCACCGCGGCCCGACAGGCGGTCTCCGTTCAGCGAGGGAGGAATGAACGGCGGAACCGTGTCGAGATGTGTGGAGAGGGTGATGTCGGGATCCGGATCCGACCGCGCGAGCAGGCAGTCACGGCCGGGCGTAACCGGAATCCGTTCCACCGGCCAACCCCCGGACTCGAGAACACCCTGCATCGCATCGATGACGCGCGCTTCACTCCCCGTTGTGGAGTCGATGGCCATCAGCGTCTGCGTGATTTCGGCGACCGTGGGCATTGGTGAGCAATCTCAGACCAGAGACCGGAGTCCTGGCAGGTGCAAGTCCAGATCAGTGGCGCGGCTTCGAGTTTGGCCGCACGTTGAACTTAGACCTTGAACCTGGACATTGGACTGAGACTTCGACCTGGAGTGCCCATGCGCGTCGTCGCTATCGCATTCATTGCGTTATTGGCTTCCGTGGCAAATGCCCAAACGCCAACTCGCCGCCCGGCGTGGGAATGGTCCGAGGATTCCATCCGCAAAGTCGTGGGCGCCGTGCGCGCGGGGCGGAGCCTCCAACCGAGTCAGTGGCCGGGTGGCGCCCGCGTCGCGGTCCTGCTGTCGTTCGACGTCGATAACGAAACCATACCGCTGCGGTTTGGCGAGCCGACGGTCGGGGCGCTGTCGCAGGGTGAGTATGGCGCGCGCGTAGCGCTGGGGCGGGTGGTCAGCCTGCTCGACCGGAACCGGATCCCCGCCTCCTTCTTCATTCCCGCGGTGAGCCTGATGCTGCACCCCGAAATGGCCGACGTGATCAAGGCCGCCGGGCATCATGAGTTCGCCGTTCATGGGTGGATCCACGAGATGAACACCCAGGTGCCCGCGGACGTGGAGCGTGACCTGGTCCGTCGCGCACTCGACTACCTCACGCGTGTGACCGGAACGCGACCCGTCGGCTACCGCGCCCCCTCGTGGAACTTCTCGCCCGCCACGCTCTCCATCATCCGCGAGCTCGGATTCATCTACGAGAGTTCGATGATGTCGGACGACCGTCCGTACGAGTTGCTGCAGGATGGCCAGCCAACCGGCATCGTCGAGATCCCGGTCGAGTGGATCCTCGACGACGCACCCCTCTTCAACGTGCAGGGCGCGAACTATGCGTCACCGCGGGAAGTGGCCCAGGTCTGGATCGACGAATTCGACAAGGCGTGGGAAGAGCGCACGATGTTCGTCCTCACCATGCATCCGCACATCGTGGGGCACCGCTCCCGCATCGTGGCGCTGGAGCTCCTGATCGACCACATCAGGAAGAAAGAGGGCGTCTGGTTCGCGACGCACCGGCAGGCGGTGGAGTATGTGAAGCAGCAGGCTGGGATGAGGTAGGTTGAAAGGGTGGGGAGGGTGAAGAGGGTTGACCCTGTTCCACCCTCATCCACGTCTCCCACCCTACTTCAGGTATCGCTCCGCGAGTTGCTGCAGCCGCTCATCTCCTGAACGAACGGCCTCGTCACGGATCGCAACGACGTGAGGCTTCAGCGCCGCGTCACCCCAGTAATACCCGGTCGCCTGCTCGGCATCACCGGTGACGCCATCGCGCGCGGCTTCGAGCAGGGCCCGCGCCGCGGCCGCGTCGAACGCCGGGTCGTCGCGCGGTGGGAGCGCAAACTCCCGTCGCGGACGACCAGCATCGTCACGATCATCATCAACAAAGGCGCGGGACATGCACTGAGAGGAGGCAGGAAACGGAAGGCGTCACCATCCCTCGTATTAGATTAGGGCCAGCGGCATTTCCTGCAATGCAAACGCATGAAACATCCGGACTCCTTTTCCTCCCGCAGCGCCCTGTCCGTCGGGTCGAATACCTACACCGTCTTCCGGTTGGAGGCGCTCCGGGACATGTCCCGGGGCAATGTCGATCGGCTCCCGTTCTCGCTGAAGATCCTCCTCGAGAACCTGCTGCGCGGTGAAGATGACGCCTTCGTGAAGACAGCCGATATCGAGGCGCTTGCGAAGTGGGATGTGACCAGACCCGTCGAGAAGGAGATCGCGTTCCGCACCAGCCGGGTGCTGCTCCAGGACTTCACCGGCGTCCCCTGTGTGGTCGACCTCGCCGCGATGCGCGATGCCATCGTCAAGCTCGGTGGCGATCCAGCTCGCATCAACCCGCTGCAACCGGTGGACCTGGTGATCGACCACTCGGTGCAGGTGGACCAGTTCGGTATCGAAGCGGCGCTGCTCATCAACACGCAGCTGGAGTTCGAGCGCAATCGCGAACGCTATGAGTTCCTGCGCTGGGGCCAGAACGCCTTCCGCAACTTCCGCGTCGTGCCTCCGGGCACCGGCATTTGCCACCAGGTGAATCTCGAGTATCTCGGCCAGGTCGTCTTCACCTCGACCGTCGCCGGTGAGACGATCGCCTACCCCGATTCGCTCGTGGGCACCGACTCGCACACGACGATGATCAACGGCCTCGGCGTGATGGGCTGGGGCGTCG
>DAIUET010000250.1:0-4556 GCA_036845045.1 Gemmatimonadaceae bacterium
GCAGCCGGGCCTGCGCGTATCGCTGCTCGAGCAGCACCGCGACTTCGGGGCGGCCACCACCGTCTGGGAAGCGGCGGCCGGCGAGCTCGCGGAGCTGCTGGAACTCGAGCTTTCGCTGGTCGAGCAGGCGTCGGCGCTGGGCACGGACGCGTCGGAAGCGGCGCTCGATCGTTATGGCCGTGACCTCGAGCGGTTCGAGCGCGAGGGCGGCTACGCGGTTACGTCCCGTATCGATGCCGTCCTCCATGGACTCGGTTTCGATCCGCAGCAGGCGCGGACGACACCGGTGTCGGCGCTGAGTGGCGGTGAACGCGGACGGCTTGGCCTGGCGCGACAGCTCGTCAGCACCGCGGAGGTCCTGCTGCTCGACGAACCCACGAATCACCTCGACCTCGATACCACGCGCTGGCTCGAGGAATACCTGCGTGACATCGATCGCACCGTCCTCCTGGTGAGTCACGACCGCGCTTTCCTCGGTGAAACAGTGGACAACGTCCTCCACTTCGAGGGGAACACCGCCACGCCGTACGCCGGCTCGTACGAGCACTTCGTGATGCAACGCACCGAGCGGCGGCTGTCGCAGCAGCGCGCATTCGAGCAGCAGCAGCGACGCATCGCCGCCGAGTCGGATTACATCGCCCGGAACATCGCCGGCCAGAACACCAGGCAGGCCAAGGGTCGCCGCAAACGTCTGGAGCGGATGCCGCGAATGAGCCCACCGGTGCAGGACGATGAGTCCATGGCGCTCCGGTTCGATTCCGGGGAGCGCGGAGGCGACATCGTCGTGAGCGCCCTCAACGTGACGGTGAAGGTCGGCGACCGCACCCTCGTGACCCGCTTCACCGGCACGTTGCATCGCGCCGATGTCCTCGGACTGGTAGGGCCTAACGGGACGGGCAAGACGACGCTGCTCCGGACACTCTTCGGCGACCATCCGTTGAGTGAGGGTGAACTGCGCTTCGGGGCATCGATCAACCCGGGGTACTATCGGCAGGACATGGGGCAGGTCCCGCTCGACAAGACGATCTACGACGCCATCGGGGACCTCCGGCCGCACTGGGAGCGGCGGATGATCCAGGGACATCTGGGTCGCTTCGGATTCTCCGGCGACGAAGTACAGCGCAAGGCGGGCGCGCTTTCCGGCGGTGAGCGGGCGCGGGTGGCGCTGGCGATGCTCATGCTGTCACGGCACAACCTGCTGGTGCTCGACGAACCCACGAACCATCTGGACGTGGAGTCGATCGAAGCGCTCGAGGATGCGGTCGAGCGGTACCAGGGGACCGTGATCCTGGTCAGCCATGATCGCGAACTCCTGCGCGCCCTCACGACACGGGTCTGGGTGCTGCATGATCGCCACGTCACGGAGTTCGACGGCGGATTCGGTGAGTGGGAAGTCGTGAGCGCGGAACGGGCGCATGCTGCCGCGGTGCGCGCGTCGGAAGACGAGGCATTGCGCCGCGTGCACGAGCGGCAGAAGGTCGCTCGCACCGGAGCGCGTGAGAAGTCGGCCGAGGGCGCCCGGCGCCGCCAGATCAAGTCAGCGGAGGCCGAACTCTCACGCCTCGAGCTGCGGGTCGCGGAGCTCGAGGGCAGGGTCGCGACCCTGACGTCGGCACTCGAAGATCCCGCTCTCTACACGCGCGCCAACGGGATTGCGGAAGCGAAGCAGCTGGGGATAGACCTCGACGTCGCCAGGCGAGAGCTTGATGAGACGTTGGCGGCGTGGGCGCGGACGAGCGAAAGGCTTGAAGAAGTGACTCGTGGCTCGTGACTCGGGAATCGTGAATCGTGAATCGTGAATCGTGACTCGTGACTCGTGACTCGGCACTACTGTGTTTCTCTGGCCTCTGGCCTCTGACCTCTGACCTCGGACTCTGACCTCGTACCGTGCGCATTGAAGCCGCTCACGCCGACGACATCACCGTGCTGTCGGAGCTGAACAACCAGTTCTCGCCACAGGGGCTGACTCTGCCGCGTCCGGAGTCGTGGGTGTCGAACCACATCGACGATTATCGCGTCGTTCGCGACGAACACGGGCGCGTACTCGGATGCGTCTGCCTGGACGACTACTCACCGTCGCTGGTGGAGCTCGTTTCGCTCGCGGTGCGCCCGGACCACCAGGGAAAAGGCATGGGCAGCGCCCTCATCGCGGCCGCAGTCGATCTGGCGCGGCGCCGCGGTTACCCCGAGCTTTTCGCGGTCTCCTTCTCGGATAACCTCTTTCAGCAGTGCGGCTTCCGGTTCGGCGACATCAACCGCTACCCCGAGAAGCGGTCGCGTTATGCAAAGGTATCCGAGGACGAGTGGACCGTCGGCCAGAAGCACTGCTTCGTGATGGAGCTCGGAGCGCCTAACCCGCCCGCGGCTGGTGGGGGATGATCGTCACCCGGACGCGCTGGGGGAGGTCGACTTCGGTCTGCTCGCGTCGCTCCTTGAGGTACTGATCGAGAAAGCGGAGCGTGAGCGCCGACACCGCGGCGTGCACGTCGCCCGGCGCATCGCCCGACGTGATGCCCAGCATGCGCGCGACCGGCATGCCCACCAGCGCCCGATCCGAGAGCGTGGCGTCCGTTGCGCCTTCAAGGCGCACTTCGGTGCCGCCAAACCGCAGCGCATCGTCGACGCCGGGCGTGTCATCCTGCACCGTGAAGACGAGCATCGGCCGCCGGACTCCGGCCTGCACGCGGGCGCCGAGCTGCACCGGGGCGATGGACACGACCGCATTCACCCTCGGATCCGTGGCACCGAGTTCCATTGCGGCCGCGGCGCCCGTTCCGCGCCCGATCACCGCGACGCGATCGATTCGCACGTGGGTATTCAGCGTGTCGATCGGGCCGCCGGCCGGCAAGCCGACAAGCTTCGTGAGGACTGCCGCCAGATCGCTCACCCGGTCGGCCGGCGCTGACCCGGGGGTGGTGCCGTCGCCACCAACGCTCGCGATGACGTAGCCGTGACTGGCCAGTTGCTGGTACAGCGCCGTACCCTCGTACCGGTTGCCGCCACTGTCGTGCGCCACGAGGACGATCGGCGAGCGCCCTTCGCGGATGCTGAACCGCGGATTCGCGGTGGAGTGAGTCCGCGCGGCCGTGAGGTTCCGGAAGGTGAAACCGGGGAGGGGCGTCCCCCGCGCCACGACCCTTCCCAGCGCGGACGCCCGGGGATGGTAGCGGAGCGCTCGCCCGTTAGGCTGTTCCGCCGGGTACCAGACGGTGACGTCGATGGTCCGGCCACCGCGCGCGGAATCGGGGATTGACGCTTCGAGCCGCCCGACATCGTACAGTCCATCCGGCTCCGGCAGTGTGATCCGCGGAAACGCCCATGCCGGTACGATGATCGCCAGAATGGCGGCGATCCCCAGCAGGATGCCCCTGGTCGCGCGCTGCCCGGAGGAAGGGATGGCGCTCCAGCGCGAACTCTCCCCGGCCTTCGCGCCGGATACCCGTCGCAGGTCGTTCGACAGGATCCACGCGGCGCCGATCGCCATCGCGTAGGATGCGACCATCTCCCAACGCCAGCCGTCGAAGGCCAGGTGCAGCGCCAGCAGGATGCCGATCATGGCCAGCATGGTCGACGTGACCTGCCGGTTCCGTGGGCTCATCCACCGCATGAACAGCACGAGGATCACTGCCGCGGCGAGGAGGGCCTCCAGTGGACGCATTGGGCTCCGCGATTGGGGGGAGACTGCACGGCGGAATCTAGACCGGCCCGTGCCGGGGACCAGTCTTGATCCGTCGCGCCGGCACCTTCACGGCACTTCTGTGCCGTCGACGTGCGTGGACGTACCTTCTCCACGATTGTCGCGCGCCGTCGCATGCGCCCGGCAACGCCCCTCCGTCGGGTGGCGTAATGCAGGCACGGCATCGCCACTCGACCCACATTCTTGACCCACTCCCCAGCAATGCGAGCTCTTTTCCCCGCTTTCAGTGTCCTTGCATCCCTCGTCGCGTCTCCGGCTGTGCAGGCGCAGGTGCCCGACTCGGTGACCCTCGCCGGCATGACCTGGCGATCGATCGGCCCGGTCAACATGGCCGGCCGCATCACCGACGTGGAGGTGGACCCGCGCAATCCGAAGGTCTTCTATGTCGCCGGCGCCACCGGTGGTCTCTGGAAGACGATAAACGCCGGCACGACGTTCATTCCCCTCTGGGAGAATGCGCCGATCGCATCCCTGGGTGACATCGCGATCTCGCCGAGCAACCCGGACATCATCTGGCTTGGCACAGGCGAAGAAGACTCCCGCAACTCGGTACAGCCGGGCTACGGGATCTACAAGTCCACCGACTCCGGGCTGACCTGGCGATCGATGGGACTCGATAAGACGCAGCACATCGGCCGCATCATCGTGCATCCCACCAACCCCGACATCGTCTGGGTGTCGGCGTTAGGCGCGCTGTGGGGCTCCAACCCCGAGCGCGGCCTCTACAAGACGACGGACGGCGGCCGCACCTGGACGCTGAGCAAGTTCATCAGCGACAAGGCGGGCTTCGTCGATGTCACGATGCATCCGCGCGATCCAAACACGCTCTACGCCGCGAGCTGGGAGCGCATCCGCCAGC
>DAIUET010000251.1:0-4542 GCA_036845045.1 Gemmatimonadaceae bacterium
GGCGCGCCCTTCAACTTGGCGTCGAAGAACTCCTGCATTTTGTGCGCGACGTCCTTCTGGTTTGCGCGGCTCTGCGGATTGTGCACGTCGTTGTTGTAGTTGATCAGGTACGCCTCCTTGCCCAGCCGGCGCATCCCGACGAACAGCTCGATCCCCTGCCACCACGGCACGGCGTCGTCCATGTCATTCGACATGATGAACAGCGGCGTGGTGACCCGCGGCAGGGAGAAGAGCGGTGAGTTCTCGATGTAGAGTTGCGGTGCCTCCCATAACGAGTATCCGATTCGGCTCTGGCCCGCCTCGTACTGCATCGAGCGATTCAGGCCGCTGCCCCAGCGGATCCCGCCGTAGGCGCTGGTCATGTTCGCCACCGGTGCGCCCGCCATCGCCGCGGCGAACATCTGCGTCTGCGTGATGATGTACAGCGCCTGGTAGCCGCCCCACGACTGCCCCTGCAGGCCGAGCCGCTTCGGATCGACGTAGCCGCGCTCGAGCAGCTTCTGCACGCCGGGCACGATTGACTTCACCGCGCTCGCCCCCGGATACCCCATCTCGTAATGGATGTCGGGCTCGAAGATGAGGTACCCGTTGGACGCGTAATGGGTGGGATTGATGACGTTCCGCCCGTTCGGCGGGATGTAGCTGTGCAGCCCGTCCGAGAGATCCTCGTAGAAGTACGAGATCATCGGGTACTTCTTCGATGGATCGAAATCCTCCGGCTTGTACAGCAGACCCTGGCGCGGAACCCCGTCCATGCTGGTCCAGGTAACCAGCTCCACCGTCCCCCAGTTGTACTCCCTCTGCCAGGGGTTGGCGTCCGAGACCTGCGTCAGCGTGGTGAGGTTCGGACCGACCCACAGGTTGGGGAACTCCACGAACGTGCCCTTCGTGACCAGGTACGTCTCGGCGTCTTTTGCCTTCGACGGCGTGCCGTAGCGTACGTCGGCCATGACCACCTTCTCGGGGAGGCGGCGCCCGTCGAGCCGCGTGCGATAGAAGCCGCTCGCCTTCGTGTCCTCGTCGAACGCACTGAGCCAGGCGGGCCTGGCGGGATCGACGAAGCGCTCTTCCTCGTCGCGGCCGAGGCTCAGGAGTCGCAGGGTCATGTTCTCGCGTCTGCCTAACGAATCCGTCAGGACGACAGGGGGTTTCACGCCCGTCGGGTCCAGCTCCCAGACGTCGAACCGGTCGTTGACCAGCACCGAGCGGTCGTCCTTCGTCCATGCCGCGATCCCCCACGGGGCCGGGTCGCCCGGCGTGCTCCACGTCTCCTGCTCGAACCGCACGCCGGTCGCGTTGGCGGTGATGCTGGTGACCTTGCCGGTGGCCACATGGTAGGTGTTCCAGTGTCCCTTGTCGAAATACGCGATGTACTTCCCGCCCGGCGACAGCTGGGCCGTGCCGGTGATCTTCTTCGCGATGAGCTTCCGGATGCCGGTGGTCGCATCAACGTGGTAAATGTCGTTGCCACCATCTCCCCACATGCGCTCGATGTCATAGGGCACGCCGGTGGACTGCATGCCGATCCGACCGTCGTCGGAGAGCTGCACCGACGGGAACGAGTCGGTGGTCAGGCGGACGAGCTTCTTCGTGGCGATCGTATAGACGGCCGTATACGTGCGGTTCCGCGCCTGGTTCACCTGGAGCAGTTGCGTTGGCTGCAGCACCGGGTCCTTCCAGTGCCACAGGTCGTAGCGTGCCTTGCCCACCAGCGAGTCCGCCGGAATCGTGTCTTCCGGCGGCGGGGCGATGGCCACCTGCAACGCGGTGCCGCTGCGCGTGAATGAAACGTTCACGTTATCGGGCAGGCGCATCCCTTCAGGCAGCATCTCCGGCCGGATCACCGGCTGCGCTGCACCAGTGCGGACGCTGCCGAGGTACAGGGTCGAACGCGCGGCCGGCTTTCCGAATTCCTCCCGATCCGTCGCGAAGACGAACAGCTGCTGCGCGCGGTCGAATGAAAGCCCGCGATAGTTTCCAGGACCGGTGAGAACAGCGTGCGTCGTGCCGGTTCCGAGGTTCCGGATGAACACGCCGTCTCTTGTGCTGTCGGCGCGTGAGGCAACCGTGTAGGCCAGCACTTTGGCACTGTCGTCGAACTGGTAGGCCACGACATCGGCGATGACTTCGTCGCTTCCGGTGTCGAGGTTCCGGAGCGTGATCGGTGTGCCGTAGGTCCGGCGCGGTGCGCCGGGCGGCGCCCCTCCACTGCGTCCACCACGACCCGGTGCCGTCGCGGCGCGATTCGCGGTGTCGGCAGCGGCGGAATCGGGAGCGGCGGTATATACCATCCACTTCCCGCTCGCTTCCGGCAGCCGGTATGAGCGCATATTCGGCATCGGCGTGAGCTTACCGTCTGCCAGGCTCACCATAACGACGCGATTCTGCGATGCGGCGCCGGCGCCGGCTGCACCTCCCCGGCCGGCCCGACCTCCCCGCGCGGCGGCGGCGCGTTCCTGGCGTTCGACTTCCTCTTTCGTTGGCTGTACGCTCACGAAGGCGTAGCGACTGTCGGCGGTGAATGGGCTCGCTCCGCCACCGCCGCCACGGCCGGCGCCACCCGCCCGACCGCCTGCCCCGCCACCTCGCGCGCGCTCACCGCCCGGAATGTTGTTGGGCCTGCCGATGTACCCGACCGGTACGCGGTACTCGGTCGTGCCGGTGGTCGAGCGGACCACGAACTCCCCGTCACCAACCTGCGGAGAGAGCGTGTACGCCACCCACTTTCCGTCGTTGGAAAGCGTGGCACCCTGGATGGAGCGCCAACGATCCCAATCGGCCTGGGTGAGCGCCTTTTTCTGGGCAATGGCCGGGGTGGCCAGGACGATCGTAGCGAGCAGGCACTCGCCAAGGGTTCTGAGACGCATGGGTTTTCCGGAGGGTCGAGTTCGTTCGAAGCCGTGTTGAGAATACGGATGGACCCCGGCACGCGTTAGTCCGCCACGGTAGTGTTGACGCGCGCTCCGGGAACGGCGCACGTTTCGACATGCCCCTACGCCACCTCCCTATCGGTCGCGTGACTGCATCCTGCGTCACGCTCGTCGCGCTGCAAGGCGCCCTCGCTTCGAACGCCGCCGCGCAGGCAGCCACGACCCAGCTGGTGCAGCGCGCCGCAACCGCCATGGGAGGCGCGGCCGCCTTGCGGCAACTCGGAAACGTCACGGTGGACTTCCACATGGCCACGTTCGGACTGGGCCAGGAAGAGACGCCGTCGTCGCCGGCCCGGGCCACGTTCGTCTTCGGGCGTATGGTCAACGACTACCGCGGGAGCCGGCGCCTTACGACGCAGGAGTCGAGAACAGTCGCTGGCTCCGCCCAGAGACAACGCATCGTGATCACGCCGACCGGTGGTTTGACCGATATCAACGGAACGCTCAATCCTGCCAACCCCGGCGCCTTGACCGCCGCCGCGAATGACCTGCGTACCCAGCCGGAACGGATGATCCTGGAAGCGCTCGACAATCCAGCACAGCTCTCAGCGATGCCGCCCAGACGGGTGCGGGGAGAATTGATGGATGGCGTCCGCCTGGGCACCGGCCCGATCGCGCCATCACTCTGGTTCGACCGGTTGTCCGGACTGCTCGTTGCGGTCGAGCGTGTCACGGACGACCCGATCCTCGGCGATCGCCATACGGAAACGCTCTACACGCGCTGGCAGGACGCCGGTGGCGTGATGCTCCCGCGGCAGATCGACGTCCACGTGAACGGCCGGCTTCAGCAGCACATGGTCATCACCGCCGCGTCGACCAACTCCGTTCTCCCCGAGGGCGACTTCACCATTCCTGATACCATCGCGGCACGCGCTGCGACTGCCGCAGGCGCACCAGCACCCCTCATCGTGACGCTGGCCGAGCTGGGGCCTAACGTGTGGCGCGCCGAGGGCGGTTCGCATCATTCCCTCGTGGTGCGGCAGGCGACCGGCCTGGTCGTCGTGGAGGCACCACAATCCTCCGCGCGATCGCGGGCAGTCCTCGATACGTTGCGGGCGCGTTTTCCCGGCGTGCCGGTGCGCACCCTGGTGCCGACGCATCACCACTGGGATCACACCGGTGGTATCCGGGAGTACCTGGCTCATGTAGCTGAAGTTGTCGTGCACCCGCGTAACGTCGAGTTCGTGCGGGGGATCGGGGCGGCGCAGAAGACCGTTGCGCCGGATGCGCTGTCCCGTGGCGGTCGGATGGCCACCGTGCGGGGGACAAACAGCCAGGTGACGCTGCTCGGCGCCGGTGACACTTCGGTGCAGCTTCTCGAACTCCCGACGGCGCATGCCCAGGGGATGCTCGCCGCTTACGTACCAGCGCTGCGGATCCTCTTCGTGTCGGACGTGCTGACGCCGGGACCCACGCTGGCGCCCGCGGGCTCGCGGGAAATCGTGGCGATGGCGCGCGCGCGGGGAATTACGGTGGACCGTGTGGTCGGGGGCCATGGCGGCATCGCGGCCTGGGCCGACGTGGAGCGCGCCGCCCGCTGACAGCATGATCACACCCGCACCGGTCGAGCTGGAGGGGCACGGAGTCAGGCTCGAGCCATTGAACGCGTCGC
>DAIUET010000252.1:0-3080 GCA_036845045.1 Gemmatimonadaceae bacterium
ACGCCGTCGCGTGTCCCGACATCGCGCGCCCGACCACCGGTAATACGTGATGCGAATACAGCCGGTACGCGCCGCGCACCAGCGGCGACGGCGGCGTGGAGAACTCCAGGATCACGAACCGCGCGCCAGACATCAGCACGCGGTGCACTTCGCGGAAGCCGGCGTCCAGGTCGGTCAGGTTGCGAACGCCGAACGCGACGATCGCGCCGGCCATCGATCGACTCCGGACCGGCAGGGAGAGCGCGTCAGCGGCCACCGGCGCCAATGTCGTTTCCGGCGCCTTGCCAATGCCTTGTCGCAACATCGGCTCGGCGAAGTCGGCGCCGATGACGTTCCCGCGGAATCCCGGCGTGCGAGCGAGCATGGCGCCCACGTCGAGGGTGCCGGCACAGAGGTCCAGGTAGGTGCCGTCCGGCCGATTGCGCCACCCGAGGTCCGTGAGTGCGGCACGCCGCCAACCTCGGTCAATGTTGAGGCTGAGGACGTGGTTGAGGAGGTCGTAGCGCGGCGCGATCTCGGAAAAAATCCGGCGAACATAGGCGCGCTTGTTCGCGCCGCCCGCTGCTGCCGCGCGCGCTTCGACGGCGTCGAGTCCGAGGCTTGCCTCACCAGTCGAAGGCATCGCGAAGAAAGGTCGCCTCGCGCGGGAGGACGGACAAGCTCGCGCTGGCCCGGGGTTTAGCGCGTCCTTAGCTTCCGTCGTCCCGTCGCCACCGTGCGAGCGCAAGCTCACGCGTGGCTGGCGGCCCCCGACATGCCAGAGCCACGCACCCTCGACCTCCAGAACCTGCCGGATGCCGACGTCGTCCTCTGGGCGCAGCGGGGTCGCGAAGATGCGTTCCGGGAACTGGTCCGCCGCTACGAGCGGCCGATCTTCTCGCTCATCTACCGGATGGTGCGGGACCGCGAGACCTCGGAAGACCTGGCGCAGGACACGTTCATCAAGGTCCTGAACCACATCGACCGCTATCGCCCCGAGTTTCGCCTCTCGAGCTGGCTGTTCAAGATCGCGAACAACGTCGCCATCGATTACCTGCGAAAGCGACAGATCAGCACCATCAGCATCGATGGATCACCACACGCCGCATCGGCTGCCGAAGTCGAGGCGACTTCGTTCGACGTCCGTGCCAGGCAGGAGTCGGCTCTCGAGGAACTCGAAGCCCGCGAACTGGGGGGCGCCATCGAGCGCGCCATCGCCTCCCTCCGGCCCGAGTACCGGTCTTGCATCATGCTCCGCCACGTCGAGGGGCGTTCGTACGAAGAGATCGCCGCGACGCTCGATCTGCCGCTTGGAACCGTGAAGACCTACATCCACCGGGCGCGGCATCAGCTGCGTGAAGCGCTTGGAGGAGAGCGTGAATAGGGCAGGTCAGAGGTCAGAGGTCCGAGGTCCGAGGTCCGAGGCGCGCTACCCGAGCCCTTGAAACCTGGTCCCTTCTGACCTCTGACCTCCGACCTCTGACCTCGCATTCTTGAAACCCTTCCCCCACCCGGATCGTACGACCCCCCGGAGGCTATCGTGGACCGTCATCTGACCCAGCAGGAATTCGATCTCCTCGTTGACGGCGAGGAGGGTTTTGGCACGGCACCCCTTGCCGCCCACATCGGCGAGTGTGTGATGTGCCGCACAGAGCTGGAAGCCCAGCAGCGGCTCGTCAGCTCGCTCGAGAAGCTTCCCCACTTCACCCCCTCCCCGCTCTTTGCCTACCGGGTCATGCGCGAGGTCCAGGTCTTCGAGCCCTGGCACGTCGCCGCGATGAACTCGGTTCAGCGCTTCGTGCCCCGGTCCCGCCCGGCCCGGGTCCTGGCGGCTGGCATTGGCGGGGTCGTCGCCACGACCCTTACGGCTGGAACCGTCTGGGTAGCCAGCCGGCTGGATGCGGTGGCCTTCCTGACCGGAGTGGCCCTCGAGCGGATGCGTGACGCCGGAAGCCAGGCGGCGACCGGGCTGGCAACCGCCGCCCTGGGTCAGGCCGGGTCCGCGGTGGGTGGCGACACCGGTCTGGCCGTGGCCGCCACCGGGTTCCTTGCCGCCGTGGCCGTATCGGCGTTCGGGTTGAGGGCGATCGCGGCAGCGTCCCGCCGGCGGAGGATGTAACCATGCGCGCGACGGTCATGACGTACGCCGTCGCGTCGCTGATCGTGGTGGCCCCGGAAGTCCCGGCATTCGCCCAGGACACGGCCAACACGGTTTCCGCCGCGACCCAGAATCAGGCGCCCGCTGTCGGATCGGATACGATCCGATTCGGTGCCCGCACCATCGAAGCCGGTGATACCGTTACCGGACCCGTCCTGGCCGCCGCCGGGGACCTGCACGTGCGTGGCGTTATCCGCGGCACCGCGATCGCCATCGCCGGCGACATCATCATCGAGGACGGCGGCGCCATCACCGGTGATGCCATCGCGATCCTCGGGAATGTGGTGAACGTCCGTGGCACGGTCGGCGGCGCGGCCCGTACCTTCTCGCGGTCGTTCGCCTGGCTCGACGACGTGGAGCAACCCGCGCCGCGGCAGGGCACCGCCGACGCGCTCTGGCTATCGTTAGGCTGGCTGGTCGTCATGCTGCTCATCGGCATCGGCGTCCTGGTGTTCGCCGGCGCCTATCTCGACGGCGTGACCGACGTGCTGGAGCAGAACTTCACCCGCTCCCTCCTCGTGGGGATCGCCGGCGAGCTGGGAGTGATCCCCGCGCTGCTCCTGCTGGTCGCTGGCCTGGCGGTCACCGTGGTAGGCATCCTGCTCATCCCGTTCGCGATCGTGGCCTACGTGCTGGCCGTGATGGGATTCCTGACGCTCGGGTTCCTCTCGGTCGCCCGGCTGGCGGGTGGGAGCGTCGGCACCAGCCGTGGCGAGGTTCGCGGCAGGGCGCTGCGTGCCCTGGTGTTCGGCATCACGCTCTTCATGGGCGCCTGGGTGCTGGCCGCCGTGTTCCAGTGGTCGCCCGCGATCAGCGGCATCCTGCGGATGATCGCGCTGGCCGTGACCTGGGTGGCGGCAACGGCCGGCTTTGGCGCGGCGATTCTCTCACGCGGCGGCACGCACCGCGACGCGGCGAAGAAGGCACCGGTGGAGGAATCGGC
>DAIUET010000252.1:3180-4497 GCA_036845045.1 Gemmatimonadaceae bacterium
GTGAACCCGCCGTCGATCGAGAGTACGACGTACTGCTTCCCGCCGTGCATGTACGTCATGATCCCGTACTCGCCACGGGCTGGTGTCGCGACCTGACCCACACGCCGCCCCGTCTTCTTGTCGATCGCAAAGAGATGCGGGGTGTTGTCGGCCGTGAGGCCGGTGGCCATCAGCAGCGTCCTGGTGGCCAGCATGGCCGCGTGGCCTCCGCGCCCCGGGTCCGGGACGTTCAGTCCCTGCAGCAGCGGGTGGTTCCTGATGTTCGTCGGCGCTTCCCCGTTCGGGATCGTCCACAGGTGATCGCCCGTGTTGAGGTCGATCGCCACGATGCGCCCGTACGGACCTTTCCAGATCGACAGCCCGTCGATCGCTACCGGCGCGCCGCCCCCTCGACCCGGCGTCCAGTCGACGATGGTCTTCCCCGTCGGCTTCTTCTCCATCGTCGGGTCGCGCTCGGAACCGGGGATCAGGAGTCGGTTCCCGCATCCGCTCGTTGACGTGATGAAGATGACGCCTGCCTCGGGGTCAGCCGCCGGCGGCCCGGTGATGTTCACGCCGCCGATGTCTCCGGGGCAATACATGAACTTGTTCTTCCCTTCCGGATTCCCTCGGTGCACCGGCGGATTGAAGAACGGCGAGAACAGGTCATTCGCCTTCGCGTGCGCCAGCGCGCGCTGCTTCAGCTCGGGGGTGTAGTCGATCAGGTGACTCTCGTCGCGACCCTGCAGGTCGTACGGTGCCGGCTTGGTCGGGAACGGCTGCGTCGGCGACAGTTTCTCGCCGGGCACCTTGGACTGCGGTACGGGACGTTCGACAATCGGCCAGATCGGCTGCCCCGTCTCGCGATTGAATGAATAGAGGAATGCCTGCTTGGTCGCCTGGAAGACGCCCGGGATGCGCTGGCCACCGACGTTCACGTCGAGCAGCACCGGCGCAACAGGCGTGTCATAGTTCCAGATATCGTGCTTTACCATCTGGTAATGCCATTTGCGCTGTCCCGTCTGCACGTCGAGCGCGAGCAGAGTCGTGCTGAACAGGTTGTCGCCCGGCCGGAAGCCACCGTAGAAATCCATGGTAGCGCCGTTGGTGCCGATGTAGACCAGCCCGCGCTCATGGTCCGCCGAGATCGGCGCCCACGACGAGACGTCACCGGTCCACTTCCAGGCATCGTTCTCCCACGTCTCGTGGCCGAACTCACCGGGCCGCGGAATGACATGGAACTTCCACTTGAAGGCGCCGGTGCGCGCATCGTACGCGAGGATGTCACCCGGGACGTTCTCGATGCGCGTCTGGTTATAGCCCTGCTCCGCCGAGTTG
>DAIUET010000253.1:0-4484 GCA_036845045.1 Gemmatimonadaceae bacterium
TCCCAAGGCTTCCCGGCAGGTACTGGCGCTGAAGAGTTCGATAGTCTGAACCGGGGACCGGGGGGACGGGGGGACCGGGGACCAGCTGAGTGCTGGGTGGGATCTACACACGTAGTAAACCCTTGAACCCGGCGCGTGGACTAACCTGCCGAGTCTCTGCTGACCGGAACCCTTTCCCTCTGTCCCATGTCAACACGTCTCTTTTGGGTCGCGAGCCTGATGGCAATCGCTACGCCGGCCATCGCGCAGAACGTCCCCACACGCACGCTGTCCCGGCCGGACGCCGAGTTCGACGAGCCGTTCACGACGCTCCAGGGCGTTCGCGAGCTGAGGGACGGACGAGTCATCGCGGTGGATCCGCGCGACAAGACCGTCCAGGTGATCGATTTCCGCACCGGTACCGCGACGAAGCTCGGGCGCGAGGGGTCGGGCCCCGGCGAGTACGGGATGCCGATGCGGCTCCTCGCGCTGCCTAACGACACATCGGCGGTCGTGGACATGCTGAACAATCGCATGCTGCTCATCAATCCCGATGCGAAGGTGGGAGGGTTCGTGGACCTCAATGTGCCACCGCCGGCCGGGGGACGCGGCGGAGGGATGATGATGATGGGCGCCAGCATGCCGACGGCGTCGGACCTCAAGGGCCGCATGTACGTGCAGGGCCCCCCCTTCCGCATGACCGATAATGGTCCGGTGTCCTCGGACTCAGCTCCGATCATCCGGTGGAATCGAACGGGCGGCGCGCGGGATACGATCGCCTGGCTCCGGCTGCCGGCGGGTTCCAGCCAGATCAGTGGCAGTGGCGGTCGCGGCAACCAGAACGTGCGGGTTCAAATCGGCGGCGGGCCGCCCTTCGTGGGGGCCGACGCGTTCGCCGTGGCGCCGGACGGTCGCATCGCGGTCGTGCATCATGAGCCGTACAGTGTGGAGTACATCAGTGAGACCGGCCAGCGCACGCGTGGTCAACCCATCCGGTACGAGAGGGTCAAGGTGACCGAGGGGCACAAGCAGGAGTGGCGGGAGCGCCAGAAGTCCGCGACGCGCATGTCGATGACGGTGGACAACAGCGGCCGGCGCCAGGCCACCATCGGACCCGCCGGAGCAGTGCAGGATCCGGATACCTGGGGCGGTGAATTCATGCCGCCGTTCCTGCCTAACATGCAGAACGTGGCGATGTTCTCGAACGACGGATTCCTGTGGGTGCAGCGCACGGGCCCCGCTGGACAGCCGCCGACATTTGACGTGATCGATCGGGGTGGGAACCTGGTGCAGCGTGTCGTGCTGCCAAAGCGCGCTCGGCTCGTGGGATTCGGCAACAACGCCGTCTTCACGGTGCGGCTGGATGAAGACGACCTGCAGTACCTCCAGAAGTACCGGTTTGCGATGGCTGAAAGACCGTAGGATGAGAGCAATGGGGTCAGACTCGATTGGTCTTGACTGGTCAAAATTGGAGGATGCGGCTCATGACCAATCGAGTCTGACCCCATTGCTCACCCATCCCGCATCCCGCCTCGGCCGCGTTGCAGAGCACGGGGCGCGGCATGGGTTCGCACGACAGGGCTCGTTCGCACATACGCGCACCACCTGGCGTCCCACACGACCGGACGATTCCAGGAACGGCACCACCATCCGGCCACCTTCGTAGTGGTGCGGGCTTCCGGTTGCCCCCATTTTCTGCAGGCCGGTCCCCGTCACGGGCAACCCTTCGCCGCCGACCGACGACAAAGGTAGTTGAAGGCGCTGTTCCCTCCCATTTTGACTGTCATGACCTCGCCGCGATTGCTGGCCCTCGTTGCAGCCCTCTGCGTGTTCTCAATCACGGGCTGCAAGAAGGTGGATGGCTCCGAGACGGATACCACGGCGGCGGGGGATTCATCCGCTCTCCCGACGGATGCCGCGCCAACCACCTCGCTCGCCCTCCCTGTTGCCGCGGTGCCGGTGCGCGAGGGAGACCTGGTCCTGACGGTGTCCACGACGGGGCAGGTCGCGTCGGACGAAGTCTCGGCTCTCCGCTCGGAAGTCGCCGGTACGGTCGCGCGGGTGCTGGTCCGTCCGGGTGACCGGGTCCGCCGGGGACAGGCGCTGATCCATTTCGACACGCGCCCGCTCGACATCAACGTGAGGGAAGCCGAGGCGGGGCTCGATCGCGCGATGCAGACGTTCCGCGAGAGTTACTATCCCGACTCCGTGGTCACGGGTCGTGTACCCACCGAGGAACAGCGCCGCACGGCGATGATCCGAGCCGGAGTGCCTGGCGCCCAGGTCTCACTGGATCGCGCAAAACTCGAACGCGAAAAGGCCACCGTCATCAGCCCCTTCGACGGACTGGTCGACCAGGTGATGGTAGCGGCGGGGATGCGGGTGACGTCAGGCGAGTTCCTCACGCGGGTCGTGAACCTTGCGTCGTTGCGCATCGACGCGCAGGTCCTGGAGCACGACCTGCCGCTCATCCGCGAGGGGGGCCAGGCCATCGTGACGAGCGCCGCCGCCGGCAACCGCGCCATCGTCGGAAGGATCGTGGCGGTCCTGCCCATCGTGGACACCACGACGCGCTCGGGCCGCGCGTTCGTGCGCATTCCCGCGGGGAGCCAGCTTCGCCCGGGGATGTACGCCGACGTCAAGCTCGAAGCCTCGCGCCTGTCGGGACGCCGGTTGGTGCCGACACGGGCGATCATCCAGCGCGACAACCGGCCATTGGTCTTCGTGGTGAAGAACGGGCGGGCGCAGTGGGTCTACATCAACCCCGGACGATCGAACGGCCTCGAGACGGAAGTGCTGCCCGATTCCGGGACGGGCCTGATCCCGGTCGAAGTGGGGGACGAGGTGATTGTCGAGGGCCACCTCACGCTGACGCATGACGCGCCGGTTCGCGTCGTAAATGCTGATACCGGAAGTACCGGCACACCCATCCGGCGGCCTGACTGACCCGAAGGTGGAGGTGGGAGAACCCGTACTTCTGATCTACACAGTTCACCGCCCACAGATCACTGACCATCAAACCGCCTCCTCGCACATCCCACATCCGGTTTCCAGATGTCTCTGACTTCCGCCGCGATCAAACGCCCTGTCAGCACCATCGCCGCCACGTTAGGCGTCGTCCTGCTGGGCTCTGTATCGTTAGGCCGGATGCCGGTCTCGCTGCTGCCCGATGTGACGCTGCCGGTGCTGACCATCCGGACGCTGTACCCGGACGCCGCGGCCACGGAAGTGAGCCGGTTCGTGGCGGAACCGATCGAGCGCGCGGTGGCGGCCACGCCCGGCCTGGTCGAGTTGCGCTCGGTGAGCCGCAACGGCGAGGCCACCACCACGCTCCGTTTCGCGTGGGGCACGGATATGCAGGGAACCCTGCTGAACGTCCGCGAGCAGCTCGACAACGCACGCGGGGGCTTGCCGGAAAGCGCCGAGCGCCCCACGCTGCTCACCAGCGACCCGGGTGAACGGCCCATCGCGGTGCTCAGTCTGAGCATCAAGGGCGACCTGCGCGAGCTGGCCCGCACAGCCGAAGACGTCTACGCCCGGCGGCTGGAGCAGATCGGTGGCGTGGCAAGCGTGGCCGTCGTCGGCACGCCCACCGACGAGATCCGCATCGAGGTGGATCCGGCCCGGATGCGGGGACTCAATATCACGAGTGACGACATCGCCAACGCCATCCGCACGGCGAACGTCACGGGAACGGCGGGGACGATCCGGCGGGGGCAATTCCGCTTCTCCGTCCGCGCGCTGACGGAGTTCCGCACACCCTTCGAGATCGGCGACACCCCCGTCGGCCCGCCGGGAAGCGGCATCAAGCTGCGTGACCTGTCCACGGTCGTGGTCACGACGGCCGATCCGCTGACCCTGACGCGTCTCGATGGCGAACCGGCGGTCGGCCTGGTGGTCTACAAGGACGCGGGCTCCAACACGGTATCGGTCACGAAGGAACTCGAGAGAGTCGTGGAGCAGCTGCAATCGGAATTCCCGGGCATCACGCTGAACGTGGTGGCGGAACAGGCGGACTTCGTCGTGGACGCTCTCTCGAACCTGGGACAGGAGATCATCCTGGGCGGCGCGTTATCACTCGTCGTGATGCTGGTGTTCCTGCGCGACTGGCGGCTCTCGATGGCGATCGGTCTGATGGTCCCGCTGTCGGTGCTGGTCGCGCTGGTGCTGCTGCAGGGTCTGGACGTGACGGTGAACGTCCTGTCGCTGGGAGGACTGGCGCTCGGGGTCGGCCTGCTGATCGACAACGCGATCGTCGTCGCCGAGGCGTCGGCGCGAAAGCACGCCGAAGGACTGCCCCTGGGACAGGCCGCGCTGGTGGCGACCGAGGAGGTGTCGGGTCCCCTGACCGCGGGGACGCTGACGACGATCCTGGTGTTCGGCCCGATCGTATTCGTGCAGGGCCTGGCGGCTGCCCTGTTCCGGGACTTGTCGCTTTCGGTCGTCACGTCGGTGGGTGCGTCGCTCATCCTGGCGCTCACACTGATGCCGGTGATGGTTATCGG
>DAIUET010000254.1:0-2816 GCA_036845045.1 Gemmatimonadaceae bacterium
GGCTCCCATCTCCACGGCCCACATGCGAAGCGTCCCCACTTCGCCAACGGCATCACAGCCGGCGCAGGTCGCCTGAGCCGTCGTCAGGTCGACCGCGAACACCTCGCTGAACAGGCCGGCGGCCGAGTTTCCATCAAGCGGTGCGTTGGCGGTGGGCATTGATCTCCTCGGGGTTCACGAGCCGGTGGGCCCGAATCGTTCAGTGCGAATACGTTCAGGTGCGTGGCCTGACGCGACCAGCGCGGACGATGCCACCTCCACCATCGCGGTCGGACCACAGACAAAAATGTGAGGCCGCGCTGAAGGCGGCCACGCAACGTCCTCGAGCATGGCGCGGTCGATCCGCCGGCGAAGTCCTGCCCAGTCGGCCGGCGCGTCCCGGGTAATCGTGTGCACCACGCGCAGCGAATCATCCCCGGATGCCATCGCCTCGAGCTCACTCAGGAAGATCACGTCGCTCAGCGAGCGCGAAGAGTACAGCAACCGTGCCGGCACGGCCTGACGAGCCTGTGGATCAGACAGTGCCGCCGCCCGATGTCGCAGCATCGCCATCAACGGGACGATTCCCGATCCCCCGCCCACGAGCAGCAATGGACCGCCATCGTCAACGCTCCACACGAAATATCCGCCGATTGGACCGCGAAGCTCGATCTCGTCGCCCTGGCGCAGCTCGCCACACAGGTAGGACGAGACTTCACCACCCTCGAGCTGCTCCACGGTGATCGCGATGAGGTTCTCCTCCGGCGGCGACGCGATCGAATAGCTGCGCTGCGCCTGGTAGCCGTCTTCGGCGGTCAGCCGCACATCGACGTGCTGTCCAGCGCGATGGCCCGGCCAGCCCGCCACATCCAGGACAATCGTGCGTGTGTGCGCGGTTTCATCCTTCACCGCTCGCACCGTGGCCACGCGCCACGTAATTCGCGGAGTCGTAACGCCTGACGAGGAGGTCACGGGTCGCCGGTGTAGCGCTGTTCGCGCCACGGGTCTCCGTAGATATGATAGCCGACCGACTCCCAGAACCCGGCGCGATCCTGCGCCATGAACCGCAATTCGCGGATCCACTTCGCGCTCTTCCAGAAGTACAGGTGTGGAACGAGCAGGCGCGCCGGTCCACCATGCTCAGGATCGAGTGGCTTGCTGTCGTAGATGTACGCGACCATGGCTTTTCCATTCGTGAGGTCAGCCAGCGGCACATTCGTGGTGTAACCGCCGTCGGAGATCGCCATGACGAACGGTGCGGGATGCACACCGCTGCCAGCCGCCGCCTCGAGCAAGGTGTCGATCGACACGCCTTCCCATTGCGTGTCGAACTTCGACCACTTCGTGACACAATGGATGTCAGTCCTGACCTGCGTGCGAGGGAGCGCCTGAAACGCATCCCATGTCCACGTTGCCGCCCGACCATCAGTCGAGCGCAATGTCAGCATCCACTGCGAGAGCGGCGTCCTCGGCGTCGGACCTGCCGACAGCACGGGAAAGTCGCGCGTTTCATACTGACCCGGCGGAAGCCGGTCCTTGCTACCGGCTTCAGGGCGGCGACCGCGAAAGCCACGAGAAATCAGCGCCACGTCGTTTTCCTCACGCTCTGGCTGGCTCTGATGCAGCCTTCCCGAATCGTAACAGCAGTCCGACCGGGACCATCGCGACCACGATGGCGAGGATGCCGAGACCGGCCGCGCCGCGGGCCGCGAACCACCAGCCTCCACCCGTGGCAATGACCGCCGAAGAAAGCTGCCCGGTGAGGTCGGCGCGGCCGAGCGTGCGTGCGCGGCGGTCCGGCGCTGACGCATCCGTGAGCAGCACCGTGGAGCCGATGAAGCCGAATCTCCAACCGAATCCCACGAGCAGCAGTCCGGTGCCGAAGGCGACGATCCCGGGGACAAGCGCAATGATTGCGCCACCGGTTGCCAGCAGGGCGAGGCCGATGAGGATCGTCTGCACCCGACCCACACGATCAGCGATACCCCCCACGACGCGCGACAGGCCGAACATGCCGATAAAGTGCACCAGCATGACCGAACCCAGGACGGGAACGCCGTGCCCCGCATGCGCGACGGCGGCGCCTCCGATGCCCATCACGGCCGCCATCGACGTCTGACTCGCCGCCAGCGATACCGTCCCCGCAGTAATCAGTCGCGCATTGTGAGCCGGATCGACCGGGGCGCTCGGGGTGGCCGGATCGGCGGGACCCGACGCGAACTCGCCCGTGATTGACCTCGGCTCCTTCGCGCGAGCCACCAGCAGTGCCGCGACAAGCAGGAGCGGCGGAGCGAAGAACCAGATGAGGCCGAGCGAGTCACGGCCGAGCAGTTCACCAATGGGCCCGGACAGGATGAGGAGAACCGGTCCGGCCACGGCGCCGAAGATCGCGGCGATCTGGATCCAGGCGACGCCGCGCCCGCGTTCCCAGGGTGGGAACAGTTCGGCCACCGCGAGGCGACTCAGGTTCGCCGTCCCGAAGGCGGCGGCGAGCATGAGGCCTCCCACGATGAACGTCGGGAGCGTCGCGGTCTGGACGCCAATGCCGGCGACAAGGTATCCCACCGCGGCCAGCAGGTACGACGCGACGAGCGGCGGCTTCCGCCCATACCGGTCCATCGCCCGTCCGCCTAACGCTGCACCGGCCGCCGCGCCAACGTTGAAGATCGCGACATACAGGCCGGCATAGGACAGTTTCCCCGAAATCTCCACGACCGCTGCGGATCCAGGACCTGCTCCCATGGACGTCGTCGCCCAGGCGAGGGCGTAGGCGGCGCCGAGGAGGGTGAGGGTGTGTCGGACCTGGGTGTCCATCGGCGCAAATCTAGCGACAAGTG
>DAIUET010000254.1:2916-4448 GCA_036845045.1 Gemmatimonadaceae bacterium
GCGACAAGCGACAAGCGACAAGCGACAAGCGATCAGCAGGTCAGGTTGCTCGTCGCTGATCGCTAATCGCTAGTCCCTGCTACATCAGCCGCGCGGGGAATCCAAGGGGCTCGTACGGGGACGGCGCGGCGGCGACCGCGATGACCGTGGCCGTTGTCGCCTCCTTCCTCGGCCGAAACATCGCGACCCACGCCGGCTGGAGGATGCGTTGTTCGACGCGCCGAGGCATGGAGAGGTAGCCTAACGTCATCCAGTCCGGCTCGTCCCTGCGACCCGTGTCCTTCAGTTCAGGACTCCGGGTTTTCAGCTCGGCGAGAATCCGCCGCGCGCCCTCGTCCGGATCGATGACCTCTGTCTCGACGACGGCGTCGCCCTCGCGGGGCCGCCAGTCAACGCCCCACTTCGTGACCTCGTTGCCCGCTCCAACCGCCACATGGATCGATGCCCGACCGAGTACCGGCAGGCCATGCACATGGCGGCGGAGCGATCCCAGAACCTCCAGTAGCGCGACCGGGCTCGACTCTCGCTTCATCGTCAGGCCCCGCGCCCTGGTCTCCCAGAGACGCTCCGGCTTTACTTCCTCGTCGTTCGTGAGGAAGTGCTTCCCGAACCGCTCGGCGAGCTCGCGGAGGCGCTCATGGATCGCCTTGCGGTCGGCCCGCGATTCGTCGTCGGCAATCGGTTGCCGCGGCGATGCTGGTGCGATGAATGCATCGATGGCACCGGAAGGCGTGTACAGGTTCACGCGCCGGTCCTCGGGCATTACCAGGCGTGCCATGGACGTCAGTTCAGGATCGGGCATGAACACCGGCGAGCAGTCGCCGATGAGGTCCCAGAACAACCCCGCCAGAGTCGGGACGCGCGCGAGCTGCTGCTCGACCGGTAGGCGCCCGAGGCGGAAAACGGGCACGCGCTCCCGGAATTGCTGAGCGCGCGACGCGAGGTCCTGAACCTGACCGCGATCAACCATAGTCCCAGACTCCGCTGTCCGACCAGATGGCCGCCATCCAGTGTTGTTGCGACGGAGGAATGTCGGCGCGCGTCGTGCCGTGGCCCCAGAGGTGATCGCTCCCGATCACCGTACTGGGCCAGTCGGGATTCCCGTTGCGCCACGTGTCGTTCTTCTCCACGGAGATCACCATGGGATGGTTCTCAGCCCACCAGTCGCTCACGCCGTCAATCCACGAGGCACATACCGTCTTCCCTGAAGCGAGATTCTCCGCGGTGTCGGCTCCCACCTCACAGCAGGTCCAGCTGTCGTACATCCAGCTGTAGGCACCGCAGATGAGGTGAAGCCCTTTGAAGATGTGGTGATGATCGAGGACGTTGTCCGAGTCGATGGTGTGACAACCATAGATCATCAGCCATTCCAGGTTGCAGTTCTCGCCGAACTTCCATTTCCCGGAGGAGCCGACCCAATCGTCTTTCTGGATGTCGAACGCCAGATGGGCTTCGTGATTGTCATACCGGCCGTGCGTGATGATGAAGAACAGATCGACGCTGTCGGCATTGGTGGAGTCCGCGCCGCCCTG
>DAIUET010000255.1:0-4417 GCA_036845045.1 Gemmatimonadaceae bacterium
GCCCGATGACGTACTGGTCCAGGACGTCCTTGATCTCGGTGGGCGTCGGGACCTGCGTTATCGCCTCGGCAACTTCCTTCTCTTCGTCCTCCGCCAGGATCTCGTTACACAGCGCGATGCACTCGTTGCAGATGTAGACCGAGGGCCCGGAGATGAACTTCCTCACCGAGTCCTTGGACTTTCCGCAGAATGAACAGCGCAGGTGCTTGTCGTGGCTCATCAAACCGTGACTAGTGACTTGTGACTAGTGACTGGGACCCGGTGACTGGCGGTCTGGTCACCGATCACTAGTCACTGTTCACTACACCAAAATGACGCGCGGGGCCGCGGTGAAGCAATCGCAAATGAGTGACTTGAAGCACTCCCTATGCGATCGGAACCCGTTGCATTTGTGATCCTTAGCCCGCCATCGCTGGCTGGCGTGGTGCCTCCACCTCGGCGCGGTTCGCCACGATGTTGTCGATGATCCCGTACTCCTTGGCCTCTTCCGCCGACATGAACCGGTCGCGGTCGACGTCGCGCTCGATCTGCTCCAGTGGCCGCTTGGTGTGCCGCCCCATGAGCTCGTTCATCTTCGAACGCAGGTACAGGATTTCCTTCGCCTGGATTTCGATGTCGGCCGCGGTTCCCTGATATCCACCCGACGGCTGGTGGATCATGATGCGTGAGTGCGGCAGGGCCGACCGCTTGCCGGTCCGTCCCGAGGCGAGGAGGAAGGCGCCCATGCTCGCCGCCAGACCCATGCAGATCGTGTTCACCGGCGACTTCAGGAACTGCATCGTGTCATAGATCGCCAGTCCCGCCGAGACGGAGCCGCCCGGCGAGTTGATGTACAGGTGGATGTCGCGCTCCGGATTGTCCGCGTCGAGGAACAGGAGCTGCGCGATGATGATGTTCGCGACGTCATCGTTGATCGGCGTGCCGAGGAACACGATGCGATCCATCAGCAACCGGCTGAAGATGTCGTACGTGCGCTCGCCGCGGCTGGAGCGCTCGATCACATAAGGCGGATAAATCGATGCCATTTCGGAAACCCTGATGTGGGACGTGGGGTGTGGGATGTGAGCTGATACCCACTCACTCGACAGTGTTCTGGTCCATCAGCCACTTGAAGACCTTTTCCTCGGTAATTCCGCGCTCGAGCTCCTTCAGGCGGCCCGCTTTCTGCAACGAAGCGTACAGCTGGCCCACATCCGCTCCGCGCCGGGCGGCGAGTTCCGCGACCCGGTCGTCGATCTCGCTTTCCGTGGCGGCCAGCTTCTCACGTTCCGCCAGTGTCTCGATGATGAGGTCCCGGCGCACCTGCCGCTCCGCCATGGACCGGAATCGCTGCGCGAACTGGTCGCGTTCCGGCTCCGGTACCTGGTACGCCTCGATGTAGGCGCCGACCATCTGGTTCACCCACGACGGCGGCACATCGAACGGGTTGGCGCCGATGATCTCGTCGATCAGCTTCTGGCGCACGTCGGCGTCGGCCTCACGAGTGGCTTCGGCGCTCAGGTCATCACGCACGGCCTTCCGCAGCGCCTCGACCGAGTCGAATTCGCCGAGTTCACGGGCGAAGGCGTCATCGAGGTCCGGAAGCGATTTTCGCTTGGCGTCGGCGAGGGTGACGCGAACGGTCTTGGTCTTCGAACGCTGCGTCTCATCGGGGAAGTCCTCGGGCCACTTCACCGGCCGCTCGGTGGTCTCTCCCGGCTTGAGCGTCATGATGAGCTCTTCGATCCCGGGAATGGCCTGCCCGCCGCCGAGGACGAGCCGATACTCCTTTCCCTCGGGCATCTGTCCGTCGTCGTCGGCGGTCGCGAGCATCACGGTGACCATGTCCTGTTCGGCCGGCTGGTCGGTGATCGGGACCCATGACGCGCGCTGCTCGCGCATGGAGTCGATCTGTTCCTGGACCGAGTCATCCGTCACCGGGCGAACGCTGCGTGTCACCCGGAACCCCTGCGTGCGGGGCAGTTCGACTTTGGGCTGCACCTCGAGGTGCAGCTCGAACGTGAGCGGCTGGCCTTCGCTGAACTTGACGTCGTGCACGTGCGGCTGCGCGGCGAGCTTCACCTCGGTGTCGCCGACGACCTGCTTGTAGGCCTCCTGGATCAGCGACTCGACGGCCTCCTGGCGGATCGCGTCGCCGAACCGCTGGCGGATCATGGCGGGGGGCGCTTTTCCGGGCCTGAATCCAGGCAGCCGGGCCGACGACGCGTACCGCCGAACGGCCTTCTCCTCGGCCTGCCGCACCATGTCGGCCGGCACCTCGACCTGCAGGAGGCGCTCGACGCCGTCCACCTTCTTCTCAGTGACCTGGAGATTCATCAACGGGTCTGCGCTTTCAGGGTGCGGGAGGTCCGGAAACCGGTCTGCCGGAGTGTCAGTAAGGTAACCGGCGGAGGAAGCTTCATGAATTGGCGCTACGTGCTGGCATGCCTGTGCCTTGCGATCGGGACGGCCGCTGAGGCGCAGCGGATCCCGATCGATTCGGTCAACCTCGCGGACACGACCCACCGTCACGCGTTACGGCTCCGCGACGGAACGACGCTGACCGGCCGCATCGTCGCGCTCACCGCCGACAGCGTACGGGTGCGCCTCAACGCCGGCGAGATGGCGATCGACCGGACCGCCGTTGTTGAAGTGCAACTGCTGGACGCCGGGCGATTCCGGGGCGGGAAGTACTGGTTCGAGAATCCCCATGCCACGCGGCTGCTCTTCTCGTCCACCGCGTTCCCGCTCGAGAAGGGCACGGGCTACTACTCGAATACGTGGCTCGCGCTGCACACCTTCGCCACCGGCCTGACCGCCCGGTTCACGTTAGGCGGCGGACTGGCGTGGTTTCCCGGCGTGCCGCTCGACGAGACGTTCTACTACCTGCTGCCGAAGTACACCGTCGTGAACGGGAACCGGAGCAAGCTGGCCGTGGGGGCGCTCGTCGGCCTGCTCCCCTTCGGCGGCAGCGACGACCGCACGAGCGCCGGCCTTTTGTACGCGGTCGGCACGACCGGGTCGAAGGATTCCAACCTTTCGGCGGGGCTGGGATGGGGGTACGCGGGAGACGAACTGGCCAGGAACCCTGTGGCCATGGTCGGCGGCCAGGGGCGGCTCAGCCGCCGGATCTCGTTCATCTCGGAGAACTGGATCTTTCCGATCGACGGAGAGACCGAGGGGATCTACTCCTATGGACTGCGTTTCCTTGGAGAGGGACTCACCGTCGACCTGGCGTTCGTTTCACTACTGGGTGAAAACGGTGCGATCCCCTGGCTCGGCTTCGCGTTCCGGTTCTGATACGGACGCGGGATCGACGTGACCGGCCAGGTCAGCGGCAATCATGCGGTCAACGATCCGGGCGGAACTCAGCACACCGGGAATTCCGGCCCCCGGGTGCGTGCCGGCGCCCACGAAAAAGAGGTTCGCAATGTCCTCACTGCGCACGTGAGGCCTGAACCATGCCGACTGCCGGAGCAAGGGCTGCACCGAGAAGGCGCTGCCGAGGTGACTGTTCAATTCATCGCGGAAGTACCGCGGGTCGAGGCGCCGCTCGGTGACGATGTGCCGGCTGAGGTCGGGCAACAGCCGCTGCTCCAGATGCCTTACGAGACGGTCTCGATAGGCCGCGCCCGCCGTGTCCCAGTCGATACTCGCGCGCAGGTTCGGCACCGGCGACAGGACATACCAGGCGTCACAACCCGACGGCGCGAGTGAGGGGTCCGTCGCGGTGGGCCGGTGCAGGTAGAGCGAGAAGTCGTCAGGCAGGTGGGTGCCGTGGAAGACGTCATGCAGCAGCTCGCGGTACCGGGGCCCCAGCAGTATTTCGTGATGCGCGACGTGCTCGTATCGGCGATCGGTACCGAAGTACAGGACGACCAGCGACATGCTCTGCCGATAGCGGGCGAGGCGGCGGTCGCTGTTGCGAGGACGCGCGGCCGCCGGAATGAGGTCGCGGTAGCTCCGCACGACGTCCCCGTTGCAGACCACGATATCCGCAGCAAACCGCTCTCCCGTTCGCAATGTGACAGACCGCGCCCGCCGGGCGGCGCCGACGTCGATCGAGGTGACTTCGGCGCCAAGGTGGATCTCGCCACCCATGTCCCGGAACAGCCGCACCAGGGCCCCCACGAGTGCTCCCGTTCCCCCCATGGCGAACCAGACACCCCAGCGCCGTTCCAGCTCGTGGATCAGGGCGTAGATCGACGGACTGTCGTACGGATTCCCCCCGATCAGCAGTGGATGAAAACTGAGGAGCTGCCGGATTCTCGGGTCGATGACCAGCGATTCCACGAGATGGGCCACCGATTGCCACGAGCGGGCGCTTATCAGTTGCGGCGAGGCGCGGAGCATCGCTGCCAGTGAGTCGAACGGCTGGTCGACGAGCGGGAAGGCCAGTTCGAAGATCTCGCGGGCGCGGCCGGCAAAGCGACGGTAT
>DAIUET010000256.1:0-4412 GCA_036845045.1 Gemmatimonadaceae bacterium
TCGTCACCGGTGACGCCGGCGCGAACGCCGGGCTGCTGCAATGCGGCGAGTGAGTCGAGTGTTGAGCCAAGCCTGCTCCGCAACGCCACGTCGCGTTCCGCCGCGGAAAGTGCCTCTTCGAGCGTACAGGCGTCGATGGACGCGTAGATCCGGTTCGTCTGCTGCACCGGCACGCCGAGCTGCCACATCCGCACTATGAGTCGTGATCCCCAGCCATCGGGAATGAGGACCACGGCCTGCGTCACGCCGGCGCGCGCCGCGTCGCGGTCGGGATGGAGCGAAAAGTCCGGTGTGCTCTGACGATAGATCCGGATGCGGTCCGGCGTATTGAACGCGAGACCGAACGCGATCGACGCGAGCACGGCAAACGCGATCGTCAGGCCGGGACCGCGCCGGTCATCGGCGGTCCCGGACCGCCGGAGGAGGACCAGCCCGCGCGCCAGCAGGATCACGAACCACGCGACCACGCTGTAGAGAAACCGGGGACCGTAGAACACGTCGCGGTGCCAGTAGAAGAACAACGGGAGCATGAGCGAGAGGACGGCGACGAACGGAATCGCGTCGCGCGAGCCGATCAACCTCCGTCCCGCCACGAATCCCACGGCGACGACCAGCAGCACCGGCACCGTGCTGTCGAGGAGGTAGGCATTGAGCTGGTGCAGGTCCATCCCCGAGCGGGCGATCGCACGGATGAGCGTCAGCGGTTCGCCCCACGGCACCGGGTGAAAGCCGAGCGAATGCTGCGGCCCCCAGAGGGTGGTGTAGCCGAAGGTCGCGGGCGATCCGTTGGTAACCCAGTTGAACCAGAGGGTCGGGATGGCGCCCACGAGCCCACCGGCGACGGCACCGGCGATTGCGCGTGAACGGTGCGCCGCCCAGCCGAGCAGGATAACGCCGGCCGGCACCGATGCTGCGACGGCATCGAGGGGCCGGAACAACGTCATCAGGCCGATCAGCAGCCCGCAACCGAATCCGAAGAGCGGTCTTTCGGTGGCCATAATCGCGAGCGCGGCCGCGGACATGCCGACTGTCGCCGCGGCCAGGTGACTCATCTCGCTGGCCGCCACGGCGACGACAAACGGCGCGAGACAGAGAAGGATCATGGTAAGGCGGGCGGTACTTTCGTCGGTGCACCAGCGCGCGACCCGCCACGTCGCGAGCGCAAAGACGGCTGCAATGAACGGATTGAGAAGCCACCACTTGCCGGCGATCAGCCCGATCGCGAGCAGGACCGATTGCCCCGGGGGGTACTGGGAAAGCCATTTCGTCGGCCCGAGAATCATCTGGAGCGTCGCGAAGTGTGCCAGCTCCGCGGGAGGGGTGTTCCAGAGCCGCCCCTCGAGAAAGATCCGGGCCTGGAAGAGCTGCGCGAAACCATCGACGTTGCGCGGATTGCCGTCGAACACGAACACGGTGCACAGCACCGTCACTATCGCGAGACCGGCGGACGTCGCCGCCAGGAAGAGTGGGCGCGGTATCGCCAGGACGCCGTGCCATGCCCGTGAGAGTGCCGAAGGCACTGTATCGCCAGTCAGCCTGAGCACGAGAAAGACGACGAGGCCCACGATCGCCGACCCGAGTCCCCAGATCTGCCAGGTGCCGGCGAAGTACGAGGGAGGAACCGCATCCCACCACATCGCGAGCGGAAGCATCGACCAGATCGCAAGGAGGCAGGCCACGGCGGCAATACCCGAGGCGAGCATCGGACGGTGGGAATCAGGCCCGGTCATCGCAGCAAATGTCAGGCGGTGATGTGCGTGAATGCTGGCGAAAGACTCCCGCGGCCATCAGGCAGACAACCGGCAACGCAACAGCGTAGCCAAAGACGCCCACCAGCTGCAGTCGCATGTTTCCAACAGCTGGTCCCACCACTCCAGCGATGCACTGCAGGCCCGTGACCGTCATGGCGCGCCGCACGTTGCGTTCGCGACCAGCGTCAGCGAACACGGGTGCGGCAAAGAGTAATGCGACGCCCAGGAACACGGACAGCACCGTCAACAACTCCATGACGGCCAGTATCGGGTCGACGATCGGCTCGGCCAGTCCGTGCACCGCAAAGCCAGCAGTCAGCGCGATCGCATACGCAATACCCACGAGGAATACGGCCAACGCAGACCAGCGTCCCAACTGAGCTCCGGACATGGCAATGGTAGCCAGGGCATACGGCCTGGTGGAGGACTTTCAGCTGAAGTGCTCGAGGCCTGCCGCCGACGACAGCTGCAAGTCGCGTCAGGCCGCCAGCGGAAGCGTGGTATCGGGTTCATCGACCGGGTCGAGCACCACGCACAGATGGCTGACGCGACGAAGCTGCGGCAGACTGGCGCGCAGGCTGCTGGCGCCGAGCAGGCCGAAGAACAAGAACCAGGCCAGGTTGCCGGCGCTGGCAAACGCGCACCCCGCAATCACGGCCACGGCGGCGACGGCAATCCCGCTAATTCCGCCAATGACGTCACGGGCAACCAGGGGACCACTCCACCAGAACAGCTGGTATATGCGCATCGAGGTGCTCCAGGAGGTGAGCAAGTCAGCTGATCGTTATGTAACTCCGAAACACTTCACAAGTCGAGCACTGCTGCGCTCTCCCAGAGCGTCCTCACGCCAGCGCACGATGCCCCGCCCGCACTTCGGCGCAAGACGTATCGCCGACCGGCCGTGCCAGCCTGGGTCAACGTCCGTCGCAATCGAAAGCTGCACGGTGCACTCATGACGACTCCTCCTATGGATGCGAAACTCAATGGGAATGCACGCTGGAGCGGGCTCCGGAAGCCTCCTCCAGCCGCGCCGAAGGGTCTTCCCCGCGGTGCGCTGAGCTTCCAGAATCGGGACACGCGCCTTCCCCATCCAACCATGAAGACCCTCGCTCGCACCTCCTTCGCGACCTTTGCCGTTTTGACCGCGGGCTCCGCCCACGCCCAGCAATCGCCCACGGCGGCACGACCCACCGCATCGGCACAGAGCGCGGACACGCTTCTCTTCAACAGCCTGCGTTTCCGCCTGCTCGGCCCGTTCCGTGGCGGCCGATCGACCGCTGTCGCGGGCTTTACCGCCCAGCCGCACATGTTCCTGGTCGGCTCCACTGGCGGCGGCGTCTGGAAGACCGAGGACGCGGGCATGTCCTGGAGGAACATCAGCGACGGCTTCTTTGGCGGCTCGATCGGAGCGGTGGACATCGCCGACTCCGACCCGAACGTCATCTACGTCGGCACCGGCTCGGCCGACATCCGGGGCAACTCGTCCGCCGGGCGCGGCGTCTGGAAGTCGGTCGATGCCGGGGTCACCTGGACGTTCATCGGCCTCCCGGAGTCAGGCGCCATCCGGCGCATCGAAGTCCACCCGTCCAATCCGGACCTCGTCTACGTCGCCGCGTTAGGCCACCCGTTCGGGAAGAACCGCGAGCGTGGCGTATACCGCTCGAAGGACGGCGGGCGGACGTGGGAGCACGTGCTGGCGCTGAACGATTCCACAGGCGCATCCGACCTCGCGATGAACCCGGCGAACCCGCGCATCCTCTACGCGGGAATGTGGCGCGCCGAGCGCAAGCCTTGGACCTTGATCTCAGGAGGGCCCGAAGGCGGCATTTATCAGTCTATAGACGGCGGCGACACGTGGAAGAAGCTCGCCGGAGGCCTTCCGACGGGAATCGTCGGAAAGATCGGGCTGACGGTCTCGCCCGCGAATCCCGATCGCGTCTGGGCGATGATCGAAGCCGAACCGGCAGGCGGCGTATACCGCTCCGACGATGCCGGAAAGACCTGGACCCGCACCAACAGCGAGAACAAGCTGCGGCAGCGGGCGTGGTACTACACCCGCATCGTCGCTGACCCGATCGATGAGAACACGGTCTATGGTCTGAACGTCCAGCTGTTCAGGTCCGTGGACGGTGGAAAGACCTTCGACGTGATCAACGTGCCGCACGGCGACACCCACGACCTCTGGATCAATCCCACCAACCGGAACGTCATGGTCCTCGGCGACGACGGTGGCGGCGTGGTCTCGCTCAACCGGGGCAAGTCCTGGTCGTCGATGAACCTGCAGCCGACCGCCGAGTTCTACGACGTCGTGGTGGACAACGGGTTCCCGTATCGCGTGTACTCGTCGCAGCAGGACAACACGAGTATCAGCCTCGCGGCGTGGCAGGGCCCGCACGTCCTGCATCCCGTGGGCGACTGGCGGTATGCATCGGCGTGCGAGACGGGACCGGTCGCGCTCCATCCCGATCACCCGGAAGTCATCTACGGCGGGTGCTACGGGGGCGCCATCAGCCGGTTCGACACGAATACCGACGAGCGTCGCAGCGTCATCATCTACCCCCAGCTCCAACTCGGCCAGGCCGCGAAGGACCTGAAGTACCGGTTCCAGTGGGTATCGCCGATCCTGGTATCGAAGCACGACCGGAACGTCGTGTATCACGC
>DAIUET010000257.1:0-4398 GCA_036845045.1 Gemmatimonadaceae bacterium
ACATCGCCCAGCGTCCGGTGGTAGTGGACGTCCCGGTCGATAGCGGCCACATCGTGCTGTTCGCCAATAACCCGGTCTGGCGCGGTTCGACGATCGGGACGTACGCGCTGGTGTTCAACACGATCATGCACTTCGATAATCTTAACGCCGGCCGAAAACTCGATGAAAAATAGGGTTGAGGGTCGAGGGTCGAGGCTTGCGAGAAGGTTGAAGCGGTGAGGTGACCGGATGACCTTGCCCCTCAAAGCTTCCCCCTTCCCTCGACCCTCAAGCCTCGACCCTCGACCCTCGTCAGGATGACCAGCCACGAGTGGGTAGACCGCACCGAGTATCCGTTCACCTCGAAGTGGGCGGATCTCACGCACGGTCGCATGCACTACGTGGACGAGGGCGCCGGACGGCCGGCGCTCTTTGTCCACGGTACGCCCACGTGGTCATTCGAGTACCGGCACGCGATCCGTGCCGCGATGAGCTCCTGTCGCTGCATCGCCCCCGACCATCTCGGGTTCGGGCTCTCGGCGCGGCCGCGGAGCGCGTCCTATACGCCGGAGGCGCACGCCGGGCGCCTGCGCGAGTTCGTGGATGCGCTCGGGCTCGATCGCTTTGCGCTCGTCGTGCACGATTACGGAGGCCCCATCGGACTGCCGCTGGCGCTCGCCGGACGCGTTACGCGCCTGGTCATCCTGAATACCTGGATGTGGCCTTTCGATGACGACAAGGAGATGGCCAACCGCGCGCGTACCGTGAACGGCTGGCTCGGGCGCTTCGTGTACCGCCATCTCAATGCGTCGCTCCGCCTGCTGATGCCATCGGCGTACGCGCAGCGCTCCCGCCTGACGAGAAACATCCATCGCCAGTACCTGGAGCCGTTCCGCGATCCCCGCGACCGGGTGCTCGTGCTCTGGCCACTGGCGTATGCGCTGCTCGGTTCCTCGACCTACTACCGCGAACTGTACTCCCGGATCGACGCGCTGCGCTCGATTCCCACCTCGATCATCTGGGGACTCCGGGACACCGCCTTCCGCCCACACATGCTGGCGCGATGGAAGCAGGAGCTGCCGCAGGCGAGCGTGCTGCCCCTGGACAACGCCGGCCACTGGCCGCACGAGGAGGCGCCGTCGGAGGTTGCCGAGGCCATCGCGGAGTTTCTGCGTGCGGTGTGAACGGTTATTGTGGGCCCGGACGCCTGGAGTCCGTGGCCAGGATGCCCGATACCTGATGCCCCTGCCTTCCCAAGGAGTTCTTCCATGACCTGGCGCCGCGTTCTCGCCCTCCTGTTTCTCGCTTCCGTCCCCGCTTCCGCGCAGACGAACGGGCAACGTGACCGGATCCGCGAGCTGGACGCCTACTTCGCGAAGGCGGCGAAGGACTGGAACGTGCCCGGGCTGGCGGTCGCGATCGTCCACCAGGGGCAACTGGTGTTCGCGAAGGGCTACGGCGTGCGCGACGTGTCCACGAAGGAGCCCGTCGACACGCAGACGATCTTCGCCATTGCCTCGACCACAAAGGCGATCACCGCCGCGGCGCTGGGGATGCTCGTGGACGAGGGCAAGGTGCGATGGGATGACAAGGTCACGAAGTACCTCCCCACCTTCCAGATGCATGATCCGTGGGCAACACGGGAGGTGACCGTCCGCGACCTCATCACGCATCGCGGCGGCCTGCCCAACGCGGACTACCTCTGGACCGGCGGCGACAACTCCCGGGATGAGGTGATCCGGCGCATCCGCTTCATCGAGCCCACGTATTCATTCCGGGCCGGGTACGTCTACCACAACGTGATGTACACGGTGGCCGGCGCGGTCATCGAGGCCGCCAGCGGCATGAGCTGGGACGACTTCCTGCGCACGCGGATCTTTCAGCCGTTAGGCATGACGCGGTCCGTCACCACGCTGGCCCAGGCGGTCCGGAAGGATAATCGGGCCCAGCCGCACGGCCGGGACGCCGACACGCTTCGCGTGAGCGGCAACTCGCTGGCCGACGGGATCGGACCGGCGGGTTCGGTCTGGTCGAGCGTGGCCGACATGTCGAAGTGGGTGAAGTTCCTGCTCGACACGGGCAAGGTGAACGGGCGACCGTTGCTCACGCCGCAGACCTGGGCCGAGCTGTTCCGGCCCGTCACGATCCTGCCCCCGTGGAACAGCAACTCGGCGCCGCAGCTCCGGATGTCGAAGCCGCATTTCCGCTCGTATGCGTTAGGCTGGTTCCAGCAGGATTACCTGGGGCGCCAGGTGGATTTCCATACGGGCTCGCTCACCGGCATGATCGCGATCAATGGACTCATTCGGGAGGAAGGGATCGGCGTCTACATCCTCAGCAACACCAGCACCGAGATCCGACACCCGCTGATGTTCAAGGTCTTCGATACGTACCTGGGCGCGCCGCCCCGCGACTGGTCCGGTGAGATGCTGGCCATGCGGCGGGCCGATGACGCCGCGGACTCGGTCACGGCCCGGCCGCAGAACCAGCGAGTCGAGGGCACGAAGCCGAGCCTCGCGCTCGAGCGCTATGCAGGCACGTTCGCGGATCCCGACTCGTTGTATCCCCCGGTCACCGTGACCATGGAGAATGGCGCGCTGCGTTACCGGTCCAGCTCCAGCCAGGCGGGAACGCTCGAGCACTGGCAGTACGACAGCTTCCGGGTTCTCTGGGACGACTGGTGGCGTGGCCGTTCGACCATCACGTTCGGGATCGGGCCCAACGGATCCGCGGATCGACTGAGCGTTGGCAACTTCGAGCTGCGGAGGACAAGGCGGTAGCGGGTCGCCCACGATGCGGGTAGTGAACTGACGACCCTTTCACGGGATACACATGCCGAAACTGCCTGTCGCCCTCCTCGTGCTGGCCGTCGTCACGATTGGCTGGTCCATGTCCAGCGCGTCGAGCCAGCAGGGCGCGGACCTGCTGATCACGGGTGGGACCGTGATCACCATGGACTCGGCGCGCCGGGTCATCGACGACGGGGCCGTGGCGATCGTCGGCGATCGCATCGCCGCCGTCGGCACGAGCGCCGAGCTGCGAGACCGCTTTCGCGCCCGCGAGGTCATCGATGCCCGCCGGAAGGTGGTGATGCCCGGCCTGATCGATGGGCACGGGCACGCCGGCCACGGGCTCCTCAAGACGTTAGGCACGGACATCGGCCGCTGGAACGCCGCCGCCGAACGGATGTACGCGCGCGGCTCGACGCCCGACTTCTGGAAGGCGGATGCGCTGCTGGCGGGACTGGAGCGGCTCAAGTTCGGCGTGACCACGGCGGTGACGCTGTTCGGTGGCGGCAACGACGTGTATCGCACCGACGATCCACGCTACGGCGACGCCTACCTCGATGCAATCGAGGATATCGGGGTACGGTGGTTCCTGGGCGTCGGACCCCGGCGCGGCCCGTTTCCCAGCACGTTTACCGACTGGACCGGTGAAGCGTCGCAGGATGTGCAGGTGACGTTCGAGAGGCAGATCGAGGTCTCCGAGGCGCTCATCCGCAAGTGGCATAACGCGGGCAACGGACGCCTGAAGATGGCGGTGGTCTTCCCCACCATCGCTCCCAGCGCGAACCTCACCGGCGCCGCTTTGCAGGACGTGAAGAACCAGGCTCGCGCGGCGCGCGACCTCTCGAAGCGCCACAGCGTTTTCTTCCTGCAGGACGGGCACACGCGCGGCACGGTCAAGTTCGCGAACGATGAGCTCGGGCTGCTCGGTCCGGACGCCATCCTTTCCCATGCCACGGAGCTGACCGAGGAAGAGATCCGTCTGGTGGCATCCACCGGTACTCGAATCTCGCACAACCCGAGTGCCATCTTTTCCATCCGCGGCCGCAACCCGACGACGGAGCTCATCGACGCCGGCGCCATCGTCATGCTGGGTTCCGACGGCCCTGCCCCGGACCGCAGCTACGACATGTTCCGGCACATGTTCCAGGCGACGCGTTACCACCGATTTCACTTCCGCGACCCGAGTGTGCTGCCGGCCGGCAAGGTACTGGAGATGGCCACCATCGATGCGGCGCGGGCACTCGGCATGGAGAAGGACATCGGCTCCCTCGAGCCCGGAAAAAAGGCGGACATCATCCTCGTCGACTGGTTCAAGCCCCACCTGGTACCGATGAACATGCCGGTGTACCGGATGGTGTACTTCGCCAACGGCGAGGACGTCTCGACGGTCCTCGTCGACGGCCGCGTGCTGATGCGCGACCGCCGGGTGCTGACCGTCAACGAGGAGGACGTCCTGACGATGGCTCAGCGCGAAGCAGACCTCGCGATCCGCCGAGCCGGATTGCAGGACCTGACGGCACTGCCCGACGGGTTCTGGGGTTCGACACGCCTGCGCAGGTAGGCAAGCGACGTTCGCCGAGTCGTCCTCGTGCCATATTGCGGCAACTGGGAACCTCATCGCCGATGATCA
>DAIUET010000258.1:0-4397 GCA_036845045.1 Gemmatimonadaceae bacterium
CCGTCCCGATCCGGCGTATCCGATTTCCACCATCGACGAACCCGCGAGCTAAGGAATACGGCCTTCGATCTGGTCGTACACGCGACGGATCGCGATCGGGGCCTGCTGCTCGGCCAGGAACCAAACCTTGTACTCACCCCAGTTCGCCGCTTTCGCGGCATCGGCCGCGGAGAGACCGAGCGCGTGCAGTCGCTTGGACTCCGCGATTACGGTGACCAGTGCCTGGCGGAACGCAAGCAACTCCTCCCGCGACGCGGTCGGCTCCTCGATGAAGCCGTGGCCCGGTACATAACGACTGATATCCATCGCCAGGGCCCTATCGATCATGCGAACCCACTCGTCCGGGTAGGCCGAGCGCATGGCGGGGAAGACACGGTTCAGGAAGGCCTCGCTCATGAAGAGGACCTTCTCGCGGGGCAGATGCACCATGAGGTCCCCGCCGGTGTGAGCGCGACCGAGGAAAAGCACGTCGACGGTAATACCACCGAGGTCGATCGTTTCGCGGTCACCCGTCATGGAGGTCGGTGGCACAACTACAACGCGAGGTGGCTGGCCCGTACGGCCGCCTGCCGCCGCCGATGTGGAGTCGCGCAGGAGCTGGGCTCGCGAGGTCGGATGCACGACATAGCGGATGTCTTTCGGCAGGGCTGAATTGCCGGCGGTGTGATCGCCGTGATCGGACCCGACGACGTACCAGCGAATCGGCAGCGGAGTGACCGTGCGGATCCGGTCGAGCATGGCCTGTGTCGCCGCGACACTTCCCTGCCCGTCCGCGATCAACACACCGTTTCGACCAACGACGAACAGGCTGACGGTCGTGAAGCCCGGGGAGCGGATCTCCTCGTAACCGTAGACATTGTCGGCGAGCTTGACGACGCGCGGGAATTCATTCAGGGCAACGCCTCGCAGCGCCGGGTCGGCGGTGCGCACCTGTGCCCCAGTACTCTGGTGCACTCCGATAATCAGCAGCAGAGCAAAGACGTTGCGCGCCATGAGGAGTGGATCAGCGTTTCACTGGCGGCGGCCCGTCCGGCACCAGCCACTTGTACGTCATCCCTTTCGTCTTCTCCGCGAACTCACCCCGGATCCTCCCGCGCAGCTCGGCGTTGGCGAAGAGGTCCACCGCCGTCGCCGCCAGCGCCTTCGACGCCATCATCATCCCCTTGTGGCCGATCGACATGCCGCTGCTCGCGACCACCGGCCAGGCATGCCATGGCACTCCGGATGGCGCGGTGGCTCCATAGAAATGGAGCGTGGGAACCACCTGGCTCACGTCGCCAACGTCCGTGGACCCGCCGGGCGGGTCGGGCACCACCGGCGCCAGCGGAGCGAGTTCCGGCTTCATGCCGACCGGCTGGGCACCGCTGTTGGTCTGAAGGCTCTTCGCGAACGCCTGCTCGGCCTCGGTGTAGGTCGGCGCGCCCACCCAGGCGAGGTTTTCGTGGAGCAGCTTGAGCCCGTTGTCGAGGATGATCATGTCGCTCAGGCCGGTCTGGATCCTGATTACCGGCTCGACGCCGGCGATCAGCGCTGCGCCACGGACAATCTCCTGCACGCGCGCGAACACGATGTCGACACCGGCCCGTCGCGAGTCGCGGACCCACGTGTGCACGCGGGCATAATCCGGCACCACGTTAGGCACGTCCCCGGCGCGTTCGAGCGTGTAATGGATCCTGACGGTAGGCCTGACGTGCTCACGCAGCAGGTTGATCCCGTGCGTAAACGCTTCGGCGGCATCGGCGGCGCTGCGCGCGTTCCACGGGTCGGCGGCGGCGTGCGCCGTCTTCCCCCGGAATTCGACCATGAACTGCACGTTGGCCTGGGCGCCGAGGTTGTCGACCGTGGTCTTGTCATCGGGATGCCAGGCCAGCGCGACGTCGACGTCCTTGAACAGCCCTTCGCGGATCATGTAGATCTTGCCGCCGATCGATTCCTCGGCGAGCGTTCCATAGAAACGGATCGTGCCCTTGAGCGTGCCGGCCGCAATCATCTCCTTGATGGCGACGGCGGCGCCGAGGCTCGCCGCGCCGAAGAGGTTGTGACCGCACCCGTGGCCGGCAGCCCCCGCGTGCAACGGTTCGCGCGTGGTGATCGCTTTCTGCGAGATGCCGGGCAGCGCGTCGTACTCGCCGAGGATGGCGATCACCGGCTGTCCGGACCCGTAGCTGGCCACGAAGGCGGTGGGCATCCCGGCGACGCCGCGTTCAACGTTGAAGCCGTGGCGTTGCGCGTACGCGGCGAGCACTTCGGCCGATTGTGACTCCTCGAACCCGGTTTCGGCGAAGGCCCAGACCTGGTCGCTCAGCCGGATCAGCTCCGCTCGCTGACGCTCGACGACGTCGGTCGCCGTCTGCTTCAGCGGCCGGTTCTGCTGCGCGAGCAACGTCGCGGGGAGGACTGCAACGGTAACGATGGCTTTCAGGATGATTTTCATGGTGTTCAGTCTGGCCCCCTCGCCGGTACCGCGAAAGAGGCCGCATATTCCCGTGACCCACTCCGGAATCGCGCCATGAAGGCTCTCATCGTTCGCGTCCCGATCTTGCTGGCGGTCGCGGTCAGCGCCATGCCAGCCCAGCGGTCATCCAGGACGACCTCCCCGGCGCCGTTCACCGTTGTCGAGGCGTCGGTTGCGGACCTGCGCACCGCGATGGAGCAGAGGCGCATCACGTCGCGTGAGATCGTCCTGCAGTACCTCACCCGGATCGCGACGTACGAGGACCGGATCAACGCCATCATCACTGTCAATCCCAACGCGCTCGCCATCGCCGATTCACTCGATCGGCTCCGGGCGTCGGGGCGGATCCTGGGCCCGCTGCACGGCATTCCCGTCGCGCTCAAGGACAACATCCACACCACCGACATGCCGACGACGGGCGGAGCACTGGCCTTCGCCGACCTCGTCCCGCCCTACGAAGCGACCCTGACGAAGAACCTGAAGGACGCCGGCGCAATCATTATCGCGAAGACCCAGCTCACCGAGCTGGCGAACTGGGTCGCATCGGGTATGCCGACCAACTACAACGCCCTGACCGGCTACGGCTTCAACCCGTACGACCCGCGCCGCGATCCCCGGGACAATTTCTTCGACGGGCGACCTGTGTTAGGCACCGGCGGCTCCAGCTCCGGGACGGGAACGAACGTCAGCTTCTGGCTGGGCAACGTGGGCACCGAGACCTCGGGTTCGATCCTCAGTCCGTCACACCAGAACATGCTCGTGGGCATCAAGCCCACGGTGGGCCGCATCAGCCGGCATGGCGTCATCCCGATCACCGGCGACCAGGACACACCGGGTCCGATGGCGCGCACGGTGTCTGACGCGGCGATCATGCTCGGCGCCATGGAGGGCGCCCAACCCGACCCTGACGACGAAGCAACGAGGAAATGCCCTCCTCCCGCCGGCCGGGATTACACGGCATTCCTGAATCCCGACGGGCTGCGGGGCGCGCGCATCGGCATTCCGCGGGCCTTCTTCTACGACCGGCTTACCCTGCCGGGGTCGCAGCCGCGCGGCGGCCTGAATGACACTCAGCGGGCGATCATGGACTCGGTCGTTGCGGTGCTCAAGGCGCGCGGCGCGGTCATCGTCGACCCGGCGAACATCCCGAGCGTTGTCGACACCGCGGCCGGCAACAACTTCCTCAACTGGAACGTCTGCAGCGGACTGGATCAGGCAAAGGGACGCGACGCCGGCTGCTCGATTGCCTTCAAGTACGGCATGAAGCGCGACTTCGATGCCTGGCTCAAGTCGCTAGGCGAGCGGGCCCCGGTGAAGAGCCTGACCGAGTTGCGCCAGTGGAACATCGCCCACCAGCGGGCCGGGGCGATCAAGTACGGACAGGCGAACCTCGACGTGTCCGACGAGATGAACCTGCAGGCCGACCGCGCGAAGTACGAGGCCGACCGAAGGAAGGACATCCTGCTGGCGGCAACGCGCGGGATCGACGAAGCGATCACCACCCACCGGCTCGACGCGCTGCTGTTTCCCGGCGTTAGCAGCGCCAACATCGGCGCGCGCCCGGGCTACCCCACGATCACGGTGCCGTATGCCCTGCTTCCCGTTCCTGGAGGCACGGGCGCCAACGCCTTCCCGGCCGCCTTCCAACCGAAACCGGCGCCGTACGGCGTGAGCTTTACCGGGCCGGCCTGCAGCGAGCCGAAGCTCATTCAGCTGGCGTTCGCCTTCGAGCAGGCGACGAAGAAGCGCGTCGCACCCGCACTATTCCCGTAGCAGCGGCTCCAGTGACACTGGATCCGGGGGGCGCCGTAGGGAGAGACGATCGCCTGACAGATCCCCGCGGAGAGCCCATGTTCGATAGCGTCCAGCACGATGTACGGTATGCCGTCCGCGGGCTCCGGCGCAGCCCGGTGTTCTCGATCACGGCCATCCTGTCGATCGC
>DAIUET010000259.1:0-4312 GCA_036845045.1 Gemmatimonadaceae bacterium
GGTGCCGGCGCGCCGCTCTATGGGCCTTCGGGTGTCGCGGTCTGGTCGACGCCGCTACTGTCCGCGGTGGTCGCGATCTGCACCGGATCGAGCGGTTCAACGGGTCCGCCGGAATCCGGTGCGGTCGGAAACTCGATCGACGCGCCGAGTGGCGCCCGCACCCGGATGGACACGGTGAAGGGATCGCCGACGCGGACAGTGTCCGGCGTGATCGTTATGCCACCCTGCAGGCGGCCACCAAGGGTGACCGCCTGCACCAGCGCGAGGACCGCGAGGATGTTCACCAGCGCCTCCGCACGCGACGGCCGCGCGCCCGGAAGAACTTGAGCAATGCCTCGAGGTATCCGTCCCTGGTGTTCACCGGCACTTCGTCGATGGCCAGCCTGCGCAACAGTTGCCGGCGCGTTCCGCGCTCCTCCTCGGAGGCCTTCTGAAATCCTTCGCGCACGCGCCGGTCCGAAGTATCTACACTCACAACCTGTCCCGTTTCCGGGTCGACGAACCGGGCGACCCCGATATCAGGCAAGTTCCATTCGGAGGGGTCTTCCAGCGGTGCCACGATGACGTCGTGCCGGCGGGACAGGTGCTTCAGGGGACGCTCCACGCCGGGGTCGATGAGGTCGGAAATCAGGAACACGATGGCGCGGTGCGGGAGCAAACGGTTGAGGTACTCCAGCGCGCCTCCGATGTCGGTACCGGTGCCCTCGGGCCGATGAACGAGCACATCCCGGATGATGCGCAGCGCGTGGCGACGGCCTTTCCCCGGCCGAACGACATGCTCCACGCGATCGGTGAACAGCAGGACGCCCACCCGGTCGTTGTTGCGGACGGCACTCATCGTCAGGACCGCCGCCAGCTCGATGGCCATCTCCGCCTTGAAGCGGCTCACGGTCCCGAACTGCGACGAGCCCGACAAGTCGACTGCGAGCATGACCGTGAGCTCGCGCTCTTCGATGTACCGCTTGACGAAGGGCCGGCCCATGCGCGCGGTCACGTTCCAGTCGATGGACCGCACCTCGTCGCCCGGCATGTACTCACGCACTTCGGCGAACTCCATGCCGTGCCCCTTGAAGATGGAGCGATACTCGCCGGCGAAGAGCGAATTCACCAGCCGCCGGGTGCGGAGCTCGATGAGCCGCACCTGGCGCAGGACTTCAGGCGGGACGGAGACCTTCTGGATCACGTGGGGAATGGGGAATGGGGTCAGACTCGATTGGTCATGTTTGGTGTCTTCGAATGCAGACCAGTCACGACCAATCGAGTCTGACCCCATTGACACCTGCGACCAATCGAGTCTGACCCCATTGAACCATTGACGCCTTCCCTATTCCCGCCGTTCACGGCGCCTCCACGGTTGCCAGGATCTTCTTCACGATATCGTCCGACGTGACCTCTTCCGCCTCCGCCTCATACGTCGTCAGCACCCGGTGGCGCAGCACGTCGGGAGCGATCGCCTTCACGTCGTCAGGCGTGACGTAGTTGCGCCCGCGCAGGAACGCGTGCGCCCGCGATGCCTGGGCCAGCGCGATCGTGGCCCGCGGGCTCGCCCCGAACTCGATCAGCGGCGCCAGCTCCTTCATTCCCGCCTCGGCCGGCGCGCGCGTCGCCAGGACGATGTCCACGATGTAGTCGACGATGCGTTCGTCCATGTACAGCTCGGCGATGTGCCGCCGGGCCTCGAGGATGGCGGCGGGCGTCGCCACATGCTGCACCGGGATCGGTTCCCCGCCGGCCATCCGCCGCATGATCTCCTTCTCTTCCTCGCGACTGGGGTACCCGATGCGCAGCTTGAGCATGAACCGGTCCACCTGGGCCTCGGGGAGCGGATACGTGCCTTCCTGTTCGATCGGGTTCTGCGTCGCCAGGACCAGGAAGGGCTCCTCGAGCAGGAAGGTGTGGCCGCCTAACGTGACCTGCTTCTCCTGCATCGCCTCCAGCAGCGCCGCCTGGACCTTGGCCGGGGCCCGGTTGATCTCGTCGGCGAGGACGATGTTGGCGAAGATCGGTCCCTTTTTTACGGTGAAGGACCCCTGCGACTGGTCGAACACCTGCGTGCCCAGCACGTCGGCGGGGAGCAGGTCGGGCGTGAACTGGATCCGGTGGAACGTGGTGTTGATCGTCTCGGCCAGTGTCTTGACCGTCAGCGTCTTCGCCAGGCCGGGCACGCCTTCGAGCAGCACATGTCCACCGGTGAGCAGGCTGATGAGCAGCCTCTCGACCATGTATTCCTGCCCCACGACCCGGCGTGCCACCTGCTGAAGGACTCCCTGGACGAGGGAGGTATCCACGGGCGCCACAGGGGTCGGCGTTCTGACTCGCTCGTTCACAGGAATCCTCGTTTCCCAGGTCAAGGCATCAGGCATCAGGATGCGGTACCACACTCAACCAGCACGCCAGCAGCAATCAGCACCGGGCGTGCAGGAACTTCAATCTTCCAGCTCGCGACCGATCAATTTCCCCAGCACCGACCGCTCCCTGCCCGTCAAGGCGCGCGTGCTCCCGACGGGCATGTTTCCCAGCGCAACCGGTCCGAAGGAGGTCCGCACCAGCCGTTCCACTCGAAGACCAAGCTCACGGCACAGCCGCCGCACTTCCCGCTTCCTCCCTTCGGCGATCACCACCTCGAAGAACCAGCGCCCGTCGGGCGCGGGCCTGACCGTCACCCGCTTCGGGACCACGAGCCCATCCGAAAGCATGACGCCGCGCGTCGCGCGCCCGGCCGCCGCGCGCGCGTCACCCGTCACCGTCGCCACGTACACGCGCTCGATACCCGACCGCGGATGCGTAAGGCGGTTGGCCGCGTCCCCGTCCGTGGTGAGCAGGAGCACACCCTCCGTCTCCAGGTCCAGCCTTCCGACGTAGACCAGCCCCGGGACGTCCTCCACCAGGTCGAACACCGTCCGCCTCCGCTGCGGGTCCGAGCGTGTGGTCATCACTCCGGCCGGCTTGTGAAGGACGATCCAGGTAGCCGGTGCGGCGCGCAGGTTCACCCGCCTTCCGTCCACCTCCACGAGGTCGGCCGCCGGGTCGACCCCCTGCCCGATGTGGGCGATCGACCCGTTCACGCGCACACGACCCTCCCCGATCAGCACCTCCGCCCGCCGCCGCGATGCGAGACCCGCCCGCGCCAGGGCGCGGTGGAGCCGCATCGTGCCGGGCATCAGATCGCGCGTGGCTCCACGCGCAGCGTCACCGCCAGTTCGTCGGCGCGCGGCAGTTCCTCGAGATGCCGGAGCGCGAACTGCTCGAGGAACAGCGGCGTGGTGCCGTAGAGCAGCGGCCGACCCATCCCCTCGCCGCGGCCGGTCACGTCGATCAGCGCGCGCTCCTGCAGTGACTTGAGGATCGCGCCGCAATTCACGCCGCGGATCTCCTCGATCTCGGCGCGGCCGATCGGCTGCCGGTAGGCGACGATGGCCAGCGTCTCGAGCGCCGCACCCGACAGGCGGTGGGGCCGGGCCGCGAGCTGGGCGCGTTCGATGGCGTCGGTGAATTCGGGACGGGTGAGGATCTGCCACCCCTCGCCCAGCTCCACGAGCTCGACCCCGTGCCCGTTCACCTGGTACGTGTCCTGGATCTCGCCTAACGCGGCGCGGACCGCCGCCGGCGATGCGTCCGGATCCAGACCGGCGAGTTCGTCCACCGGAACCGGGCGGTTGCTCGCGAAGAGCGCCGCCTCAAGCAGCCTGGCCAGCGGATTCACGTGTGATCACCAGGGAACCAAAGGGAGCGGCCTGGCGCAGGCGCAGTTCGCCCCGCCGTGCCAGTTCAAGGAGCGCGAGCAGTGCCGAGAGCACTTCCCACGACTCCGCCGACGGTCGGACGACATCATACCAGCGCGCGCGGGCCCGGAGTTCGAGAATGGACCGGATGGTCCGGATGGCCCCATCGACGTCCAGCGGCCGCGGTACCACGTCGTGCAGGTGCGGTTCGCGCGCGATGCGCAGCACGCGGTCCACGGCCGCCAGGAGCTCGCCCAGCGACAGCGAGAGTGGCGCCGGCGGCGGTTCCACCGATTGCGATGGGAGCCAGGCGCGCGAAAAGCGCGAGCGGCGATCCTCCGCCATGCGCGCCAGGTGATCGGAAATCTCCCGCACCTGCTGGTATTCCAGGAGGCGCCTGACGAGTTCCGCGCGCGGGTCCTCCCAAGCCTCGTCGTCCTGATTCCGCGGCAGCAGCATCTGCGCCTTGATCCGCAGCAACCGCGCGGCCATCTCGAGGTACTCGGCCGCCTGGTCGATCGCCAGCGTCTGGATCCGCGCCAGGAACTGCTCGGCGATGCGCGCAATCGGGATGTCGTAGATGTCCACCT
>DAIUET010000260.1:0-4197 GCA_036845045.1 Gemmatimonadaceae bacterium
GTATCGCGGCCGCGATGACGGGCTTCGTGATCGACAACAGCGTCCTGATCATCTCGGGCGCACTCGTCGGGTCGTCGGGCCTCATCCTCTCACAGATCATGTGCAAGGCCATGAACCGGTCGCTCGCCAACGTGCTGTTCGGCGCGTTTGGCGCGGCCGGGCCGAAGGGAGCCTTGAAGAGCGCCGAGGGCCTTTCGGTACGGTCCGTTTCGGCGGAGGATGCCGCCATCCAGCTGGCCTATGCGCAGAGCGTCGTCGTCATCCCCGGCTACGGCATGGCCGTCGCGCAGGCGCAGCACGCGGTGCGCGAGATCCAGGAGCTGATCGAGAAACGGGGGGGCGAGGTGAAATACGCCATTCACCCGGTGGCGGGTCGCATGCCCGGCCACATGAACGTGCTGCTCGCCGAGGCCAACGTGCCGTATGACAAGCTGCGCGAGATGGACGACATCAACCCCGAGATGGAGCGATGCGACGTGGCAGTCGTCATCGGCGCCAACGACGTCGTGAATCCGGGTGCACGCACGGACACGTCCAGCCCGATCTTCGGCATGCCGATCATCAACGCCGACTACGCGAAGAGCATCATCGTGCTCAAGCGGTCGATGGCGGCGGGGTTCGCGGGCATCGAGAACGAGCTGTTCTACAACCCGAAGACCTCGATGCTGTTCGGCGATGCGAAGCAGAGCCTGACCAAGGTCATTTCGGAGATCAAACAGCTGTAGCGCGGTGTGACCTGGTCCGTCTTCCTCCAGGCGCACGCCGCGCGCGTGTCCACGACGGACCCGGTCTCACAGGCGATCGTGGCGGCGCTGCTGCTCGGCGTCTTCACGCTGCTCACGATCGAGGCCGCGCACCGACTGGTCGTCGTCCTGGGCGCCGTGGCCATCCTCTGGCTGGTCACCTACTTCACGCCTTACCACCTGCTCTCGTTCGAGGGAGTGGCCTCGGCGCTGGACCTCAATGTCCTGATGCTGCTGGCGGGCATGATGGCGGTGGTGGGTGTACTCAAGACCACCGGGATCTTCGAGTGGTCGGTGGCCAGGCTTCTCGCCCGTGCCGGCGGCCGTCCCGTCGTGGTACTGGGCCTGGTAGTGTGGTTCACCGCGGTGACATCGGCGTTTCTCGACAACGTCACCACAGTGATCTTCATGACGCCGATGGCGATGGGGCTCGCGCGACAGCTCCGCCTGCCGCCACCGGCGGTGATCCTGCCGATGGTGATGGCGTCGAACATCGGCGGAACGGCGACGCTCATCGGCGACCCTCCCAACATCATGATCGGGTCGGGCGCCGGGCTGTCGTTCCTCGACTTCATCACGAACCTCACGCCGCCGATCATCGTGATGATGTTCTGGCTGGTGTTCTACAGTGAGCGGTACTTCCGGCGGGACCTCGCTGTCAACGCCGGCGGCGCCGCGCCACGTGTCGAGATTCCGCGGCTGGCAGATCCGGACCTCGCCCGTTGGATGGCCATCATCGGTGCCGGAGTCCTGGCCGGCTTTCTCACCCATCACGTGACGGGAATGCCGGCGGCCGTGCCGGCGACGATCGGTGCAGCCGCGGCGGTGATCGTCCAGGACCGGCTGTATGTCCGGCGCCGCAAGCCGACTGCCGCTGAACGCGTCCATGGCGTGCTGGCGGTCACCGAACGCGACATCGAATGGCCGACGCTCGCGTTCTTCGGCTTCCTGTTCATCATCGTCGGGGCGGCGGTCCAGACCGGACTGATTGGAACCCTGGCGGCGGCGCTGCAGAGCGGCATCACCAGCGGTTCGCAGGCTTTGGGTCTGTCACCCACCGGGACCCTGTTCTTCGCGGCCCTGATCATCTGCTGGGTGAGCGGCGTGATGTCGGCGCTCATCGACAACATCCCGTTCGTCGCGGTCGCCATCCCGGTGGTGGCGCAGCTGACAGGTGGACTGGCCGGGGAGAGCGAGGTCCTGTGGTGGGCGCTGTCGTTAGGCGCGTGCCTGGGCGGCAACGCCACGCCGATCGGCGCGTCGGCGAACGTGACCACGATCGGCATGGCGGAGCGCGAGGGGGCAAGGATCAGCTTCCGGGCCTTCACGCGATTCGGCGCCGCGGTCGCCTTCGGCACCCTGATCGTCTCGACGGCCTGGCTGGCGACGTTCGTCTTCGCCGGAAAAGCGACCGCCGACTGGTCGGCCCTCGGACTGTCGGCAGCGCTCGCCACGTTCCGGTTGATCCGCGCGCGACTGGGGTGACTAGTGACTAGTGACTAGTGACTAGTGACCAGTGACTAGTGACTCGGCGGCGCTACTTCTTCCCCTCGCGCGCAAGAACGCCCTTCACCGCACCCGTGATCATGCGATTCACGGCCGAGATCGACACGCCCCCTGGGTCGTCAGCGGGAATCGTGGCGAACCCGATTGCCGAGGCCTTCGGATAGCGGGCAAAAATCTGCTCGAACAGCGCCGCCAGCTCTCGGCTCGACGGCCCGCCAGGCACCTTGTTGCCGTGCCCCGGCACTTCTGCGGGATCGAGCACGTCGAGGTCGATGTGGATGTACAGCTTGTCGCTGATCCGGTTCAGGCGATCGAGCTGCGCAAACACGGCCGGAGACGCGCGGCGCAGGTCCTCCACGCTCACCTGCTCGATCCGTGAGTTATCGAGGATGTCCTGCTCGAGCGGATCGGTCAGGCGGACGCCGCCCATGATCACGTGCTGGTCGGACAGGGGCGGCTCGAGGCCGGCGTCGAGCCGCATGCGGTGCAGCGCGCGACCGGTGGCGACGGCGACGGGCATACCGCCCAGCGAGCCGCTCCGCGTCGTCTCGGGCGTGTTGATGTCAGGATGCGCGTCGAGCCAGAGCATGCCGATGCGCAGCGGATCGCGGCCCGCCCCCGAGCGCTGAAGGCCGGCGTCCAGGCCGGGCATCGAGGGACAGGTTGCCAGCAACCCGACGGTAAAGAACCCGTCGGCTTCGTTCCTGCGGACGATGTCGGCGAAGTGGCCTAACGCCATCCCCAGGCGTTTCCAACCCCCGTATTCCGCGGCTTCCTCGGCAGTGAGCGCGGCTTCGCCGGACCGCACCACGGCATTCAGCCGCGCCAGCGTGTCGCGAATCCCACCGCCGGCCATCGTCGCCGGACCACGCGACGTCCCGTTAGGCGAGAACGGCTGCTGCGCCAGCGCAACCCGCAGCCGGCTGTCCGCCCCCGTGTACTTCGCCTGGGCCGGAGCCGTCGAGACGGCCACGGCGACCAGCAGGGCGACACGGAGAATGGTGTGGCCGCCGGGTTTCGGGAACGGGTGGCGCACCGAGGTCACTCGAGGGCTGCGTCCATCGTGATCTCCGCGGCAGCGCCGAGGAGTCGCGAGATCGGGCAGGTTGCGCGCGCGCCCTCCGCCTGCTCGGCGAACACCTCTGGAGAAACGCCCGGCACACGCGCACGCGAGCTGAGGTGGATCTTTGTCACGGTCATCCCGGCATCCGTCTTTTCGAGCGTGACGTTCGCCGTGGTCGCAATCCGCTCGGGGGGAAACCCGGCGGTCGTGAGCCGTCCCGCGAACGCCATCGAGAAGCACCCGGCATGAGCTGCGGCAATCAGCTCCTCCGGGTTCGTACCGGGGTCATTCGCGAATCGCTGGGCCCAGGTATACCTGGCATCCTTCAGCACGCCACTCGGCGCCGTCATGGTGCCATTCCCCTCTTTCAGCGTGCCGTTCCACACGGCGGAAGCCTGACGTTCCACTGATGGGTTCCCTCGTCTTCGAATAGTCGGTGTTGACTCGCAGGCGCCCAAGTTAGCATGGGTCGCGTCGCTGGTCAGCAGATCGGCACGCAATAGCGCTGGCGAAATCAGACCGACGGGACTGGCGTGCCACGTCGCTGAATCGCCGACCGCAGAGCCGGCGTCACGCCTTCACGCTCGAGCAGGACCATGCCGAGCCGCTGCTCGGAGATCCCGTGTTGCAGACGGTAATCGAAAGTCGGACCGGATTCGTTCTCCGTCGCGCTCAGGAAGTACGAGGCAAGGCCGGGATCGGCAGCGCGAGACCGTACCACGGTGGCGAGATGGGTCGCGACGATAACGGTCGAAGCAACCTGCGCACACAGGCCGTCGACGAGAAGCGTCGTGGCCTCGGTTGCATCCGGAATGTTGGTGCCCCTGAATGGCTCGTCCAGCAGCGCAAATACGCGGGGCGTGGCCGCCAGTTCAGTCACCAGGT
>DAIUET010000261.1:0-4144 GCA_036845045.1 Gemmatimonadaceae bacterium
GGGTCCGCGTGGTGAGGCTGGGAATCCGCGACTCGGGCTCCCTGGCGGAACTCGGCAATGACATGACCGACATGTCCGCACGACTCGGCTTTCCCCAGCGGGCCTTCCGGGCCCATCTGACCATCGGCCGCACCACCGGACCCTTGTCGGCGGAGCAGAAAGGGGACCTCAGCCGGGCTCTCGCTCCACGGAGAGACAAGAGCTATCCGTTTGAAGTCACGCGCGTCGTGCTCATGCACAGTGCACCAGGCGCCGACGGCTCGACGTATTCCGAGCTCGCGTCGTTCCCCCTGAGTGGCGCTTAGATTCCCGCCGAATCGTTCAGGTTCGAGGAACCGTAAGGACTTCCATGTTCTCCTGTCTGGGTCGACTGGGCTGCCTGTTCCTGCTGCTGATTGCCGGGGCGTTCGCGTTCCTGGCTCGCGACCGGTGGTTGCCGCGCGTGCTCGGCCGTGGCGAACCACCGCCCGTGACCTGGGAGGCGGTGAAGGAGACGGGCGCACCGAAGACCGGTGACGACATTGCGTCACTGGGCCGGCCCGATGGGCCCGCCTACGTAACGGTGTCGCCGGGGGAACTGGCGTCGCTCATGGTCGAGAGTTCCGGGCACCGCCTGCCGGCGACGCTCGATTCGGTGGAAGCAGCCATCGACAGCGAGACGGTGCGGGTGCGCGCGCTGGTGGCGCTCGACGATATCCGGGGGCTCGACGCGTTAGGCCCCCTCGCCGGCCTGCTCGACAAGCAGGAGCGGATCGAGCTGACGGGGACGATGGGAGTCCTCAGGCCCGGGCTTGGTGAGTTCCGCGTCGCGTCGGTCAAGGTGGCGGACCTGTCGCTGCCGCGCGCCGCGATCCCCCGGCTCCTCGCCCGGCTCGACCCGAGCGTGCGGCCGGAAGGCGTCTCGCCCGACGGCATCGCGATCACCATCCCGGACTACATCGGTGACGTCCGCATCGCGGGCGGCCAGGTCACGATCTACCGGCGCAACCGGTGAGCCACCGCATCCTGGTGGTCGACGACGAGCAGGGCATCCGTGCCGCCCTCGGGCAGTTGCTCGAGTACGAAGGATACGAGGTCCGCTCGGAGTCCAACGCGCCGGCGGGGATCGCGACGTTCGAGAAGTGGCGGCCGCACCTCGTCTTCCTCGACGTGAAGATGGCGGGCATGGATGGCCTCGAGGGGCTGAAGCGGATCCGGCAGATCGATTCCACCGCGACCGTCGTGATGATCAGCGGCCACGCGACCATCCAGACCGCGGTGGAGGCCACGCAACTCGGGGCCTACGACATCCTCGAGAAACCCCTCGACACCGATCGCATCCTGGTCCTGCTGCGCAATGCGCTCCAGCACCAGTCACTGCAGGAAGAGAACGCCCGCCTTCGGGAGACGATCGAGTCCCGCTTCGAGATCGTCGGGAAGTCGTATGCGATCCGGGCGCTCACGAGCCAGATCGAGAAGGTGGCCGTAACGCCCGCCCGGGTGCTCATTACCGGGGAGAACGGAACGGGGAAGGAGCTGGTGGCGCGCGCCGTCCATCGTCTGTCGCCGCGCGCCGGGAAGCCATTTGTCGAGGTCAACTGCGCCGCCATTCCATCGGAGTTGATCGAGAGTGAGCTCTTCGGCCACATGAAGGGCTCGTTCACCGGGGCGGTCAGTGATCGCGCCGGGAAGTTCGAGCAGGCCGACAAGGGCACGTTGTTTCTTGACGAAATCGGCGACATGAGCCTGGCCGCTCAGGCCAAGGTGCTTCGTGTGCTCCAGGACGGTGAAGTCACGCGTATCGGCGGGACGAAGTCGTACCGTGTGGACGTGCGCGTACTCGCGGCGACGAACAAGACCCTGGAGGAGGAGATTTCCGCGGGACGGTTCCGCGAGGACCTCTATTACCGGCTGAACGTCGTGCCGCTCCATGTTCCACCGCTGCGCGACCGTCGCGAGGACATTCCGCTCCTGGCGCAGCACTTCGTGAATCTCCTGTCACAGCGTGAGGGCGCCGCGGCACGGACGCTGGATAGCTCAGCGGTCGAGGTGCTGCAGCGGTTTGACTGGCCGGGAAACGTGCGGGAACTTCGGAATGCGATTGAACGCGTGCTGATCCTTTCGCCCGGCCCGCGCATCACGGGCGCGGACGTTACCAGGCTAACCGGCACACGGCCGCCGGATGCTTCCGGTTTGGGCTCCCTCCTGGAATGCAAGACGTACGACGAGTTCAAGAACGCCGCCGAACGTGCGTTCCTGCTGCACAAGCTGCGCGAGATGGACTGGAACGTCAGCGAAACCGCGCGCGTACTCGACATGCCACGCTCGAATCTCTACAAGAAGATCGAGCGGTACGGACTTGCCAGGGAGAGCTGATAATGTCGCTCACATCCCACGTCCCACATCCCGTATCCAATGGCTTCTAACTGGGACAAGGAGCTGGCGAAGATCGACAAGCAGCTCGAGTCCATGTCGGACGAGGCGCTGCTGCCAGCCAAGCCGAACGCCGGCCCGGCCGCAAAGGCCGAAGCGGTGGCGGTCCAGCGCCAGACGACAACGCTCGGTGTCATGTCGAGGCTGTTGCTGGCTACCGCGTTGGGAATCGGCATGGCCTTCTGGCCGTATTCGGCGCGATGTGGTGTGGGACTGCTCGGCTACCTGGCCGCCGTTGGGGTGCTGATGGCTGCGGGCGCGTGGAGTGCGGTGTGGACCTGGCGCCACCGATCCTCCAAGGGCCATATCCTCTCGCTGCTGCTCGTCCTCTGGGGCGGTACGCTGGCCGCGATGGAAGTGCTCCCGAGGGTGGGTTACGCGATTCCATCCGAGGCGCATCCCGCCACGTGGTCGTGTGGCTGATTGCAGGGTCGAGGCTTGAGGCTCGAGGCTGGAGAGTAGCTTTCAGGCGACAGCGAGAGGTTTCCTGCCGCCGCCGCTCTTTTCACTGACTCGACCCTCGAGCCTCGAGCCTCAACCCTATTCATGACGAAAGTCTTCAAGAACTTCATCGCGGGCTCCTGGGTCGCGTCTTCAACCGGCGAGACCTTCGACAACGTCAACCCGGCTGACCCGAGCGACATCATCGGGCAGTTCCCGCTATCCAGTTCGGATGACGTTGCCCGCGCCGTCACGTCGGCGCGTCGCGGTTTCGAGGTGTGGCGGGCGACGCCGGCGCCGTTGCGCGGTGACGTGATGCGACGTGCCGGCGACCTGTTGGCCGCGCGCAAGGAAGAGATCGCGAACCTGATGACGCGCGAAATGGGCAAGCCATTGGCTGAGACGCGCGGGGACGTGCAGGAGGGAATCGACACCGCGTACTACGCCGCGACCGAAGGCCGGCGCCTGTTCGGCCACACGGTGCCCAGCGAATTGCGCAGCAAGTGGGCGATGAGTTTCCGGCGGCCCATCGGCGTCGCCGGCATCATCACGCCCTTCAACTTCCCGCTGGCGATTCCCACCTGGAAGATGTTCCCGGCGCTGGTGTGCGGGAACTCGTGCGTGTTCAAGCCCGCGGAGGATGTGCCGCACACCGGGACCGTGTTCGTGGAAATCCTGCTGGAGGCCGGCTTGCCGCCGGAAGTGATCCAGCTCGTCCACGGCCGCGGCGAGGTGGCCGGTGCCGCCATCGTCGATCACCCCGATGTGCCGATCATTTCGTTCACCGGTTCGACCGAAACCGGAAGGAAGGTGGGCGAAACCTGTGGGCGGCTGCACAAGCGCCTGTCGCTCGAGATGGGTGGAAAGAACGCACAGATCGTGCTGGACGACGCCGACCTCGATCTCGCTATCGACGGGGTGCTCTGGGGGGCGTTCGGCACCACCGGGCAGAGGTGCACGGCGACCAGTCGCCTCATCCTGCAGGATGGAATCCACGACGAATGCGTGCAGCGCCTCTCGGAACGGGCACGGTCGTTGCAGCTGGGAGATGGTCGCAAGGCTGATACGGACGTCGGTCCGCTCATCCATGCCGATGCTCTGGCCAAGGTCCAGTACTATGTCGAACTCGGACAGTCGGAGGGGGCGACACTGGCCTGCGGCGGGCGCCGGGCGTCAGGCCCCGGACTCGAACAGGGCCACTACTTCGAGCCCACGATCTTTACCGGAGTACGGCCTGGTTCCCGGCTCGAGCAGGAAGAGATCTTCGGTCCCGTTCTCTCTGTGATCCGCG
>DAIUET010000262.1:0-4079 GCA_036845045.1 Gemmatimonadaceae bacterium
GCTCGTCGCCTTGCTCTTCGGCGGCAGGATGAGGCGCGCTTCGTCCACGTTGACCGGGCCATCCGGCAGCCGGGCGGCCGCCTGCTCCAGCATACGCACCGACTGGCGCATCTCCTCCATGCGCACCAGGAACCGGTCGTACACGTCCCCGGTAGTGCCCACGGGGACGTCAAAGTCATACGTCTCGTAGTCGAGGTACGGAAAATCCTTCCGCACGTCGTACGCCACCCCCGAAGCCCGCAGCATCGCCCCCGACAGGCCGGCATTCACGGCATCCGTCGCATTCATCGCGCCGATGCCGATCGTCCGTCCCACCCAGATGCCGTTCCGCGTGACCATGCGGTCCACTTCGGCGATCGTCTTCGGGAAGGTCCGGATGAAGTCGTTCAGGCCATCCATCCAGCCGTCGGGGATGTCGGCGAGCATGCCGCCCACCCGGGTCAGCGTCGTCGTCAGGCGGGCGCCGGTCCACTGCTCCAGCAGCGTGTAGATCCGCTCGCGCTCCTGGAAGGACCACAGGAACGGCGTGAACGCTCCGATGTCGATGCAGGTGGTCCCCAGCCAGACCAGGTGGGACATGATCCGCGACAGCTCCATCGCGATCACCCGCAGCACCGTGCAGCGTGGCGTGGCCTCCACCCCAAACAGCCGCTCGGCGCCTAACGCGAAGGCGACGTTGTTGCCGGGCGAGTTGAGGTAGTCCTCACGGTCGGTCCAGGGGATGATCTGGTTGTACTGGCGGTACTCGCCGATCTTCTCGAACCCGCAGTGCAGGTATCCCACGTGCGGAATGCAGCGGACCACCGTCTCGCCGTCCAGCTCGAGCACCAGGCGCAGCACGCCGTGCGTCGCCGGGTGTTGCGGCCCGAGGTTGATGAGCATGTGCTCACCCTCGAGCTCCGGCTCGAGCGCGGGCGGCGCCTCCAGCGTGGTGACCCGGCCACCGTCATCCACCATCAGCGGCGTGCGCTGGGGCCGACCCTCGGCGTCGAGCCCGGTCGTGGAGAGCGAGACCTCCACCGTGCGTTTCCCGGTCACGCTACTCTCCCGTCCTCTCGCCGCCGGCGAGACGCTTCCGCATGTCGAGCGGCAGGTCCTCGAAGGCGTCGGCGATGGTCAGCTCGGTCATCGAATAGCGCGACTCGGGTTGCGCCGCCAGCGCCTGGCGGAGCTGCTCCGAGCGCGAGAAACGGCCGCGGAGGGGAAAGTCCTTCCGCAAGGGAAACCCTTCCTGGTACTGCTCCCACATGAGGATGCGGCGCAGGTCGGGATGCCCCTCGAAGACGATGCCGAACATGTCGTAGCACTCGCGCTCGAGCCAGTCCGCGCCCGAGTAGACGGGGAACACGCTCGGCACCTTGAGCGGCGTGCCCTTTGCCAGCTCGGCCTTCAGTCGCAGGAAGCGGCGGAACGGAAGGGAACGCAGGTGCCAGACGACCTGCAGCGGCAACTCCATGTCGCGGTACTCCACCGCGGTCACGTCTACGAGATAGTCGTACCGTTCGTTCTCATCGTCATGGAGAAACCGAACGACGTCGAGGACGGCTTCGGGACGGACATACACCGTGGTCTCGCCCCAGATGACCTCCGCGCGCACGAAGGCCGACGGGAAGGCGGCCTTGATGCGGTCGGCGCTCGGGTTCAGCGCACCACCGCGATGCGGCACACCGTGTGGCGTCGACGGTGTCGACGCATCGGCACTCCCCGGAACCACCAGCGGAGCCGTCACAGACCCGAGCGCGTCTGGTGGACGGAATTGCCGAATGGCTCCGACAGCTCGTCGATGGCCGCCGGCGGGATGTACAACTTGCTCGTCGGGTCCGGCTCCATCTCGTCGCGCAACCGTTCATCCGACAGCCGTTCGCGCTTCACCTTCTCCTGCAGCATCATGATTCCGTAGATCAGCCCCTCCGGACGCGGCGGGCATCCGGGTACGTACACATCCACGGGAATGATCGTGTCGATCCCCTGCACCACCGCGTAGTTGTCGAACATGCCGCCTGACGAGGCGCAGGCGCCCATCGAAATACACCACTTGGGCTGGAGCATCTGCTGCCAGATGCGCCTGATCACCGGTGCCAGCTTGAACGGCACGCGGCCGGCGCAGATGAGCACGTCCGCCTGACGAGGGGAGAACGCCATCCGCTCCATCCCGAACCTCGCCAGGTCGAACTTGCTGGCCGCCGTCGCCATGAACTCGATGGCGCAGCAGGCCGTGCCGAACGGCATGGGCCAGAGCGAATTCGCACGGCCCCAGTTCACCAGGAAATCGAGGCGCGTCGCGACCCACCCTTCCTGCGACTGGGGAGACACCGTGACAAGCTGCCGATCGGGGCGCGCGGTCAGTCCCATTGGAGCGCTCCCTTCTTCCAGACGTAGAGGAACCCGACGAGGAGGATGACCATGAACACCATCATCTCGCCGAGCCCGAAGAACGACGTGGCGCCCGCGGGACAGGCGCCGCCGACGAGCGGGGCCGCGCACGACAACTCACCGAAATAGACGGCCCAGGGGATCATGAACACAGTCTCGATGTCGAAGATGATGAACAACATCGCGACCATGTAAAACTTCACCGAGAACCGCTCCCGGGCGTCCCCGAGCGGGGGCATACCGGACTCATACGGTGTGTCCTTGATCGGGGTCGGACGGACCCGGATGGTGAGGTGGGAGAGCGCGATCATTCCGATCGCGTTCACCAGCACAAACCCCAGCAGGAGAAGTATCGGCAGGTACGTGCGATCCATGGGGTTCCGACTTCGTGAAAAAATTCACTTGCTCGGCTGGAACGAAGTTATCCTGCGTTTCGGGACGGTGCAACGGACACCAATCCGGGCAATTCCGAGCACCGAAACGGCGTGAAGAGTTGCGTTTGGATTGACGGTACGCTGCCCGTACATTGCCGCTCGCGCTGCCGCAACGCCCGTCACCCGTCTCCCATCCGATGTCTATTCAGAATGACCGCTGGATCATCGAAATGGCGACCAGGCACCGGATGATCGAACCGTTCGAGCAGAGCCAGATGCGCGATGGCGTGATTTCGTTTGGTGTCAGCTCGTACGGCTACGACATGCGGGTGGCGAACGAATTCCGGATCTTCACGAACGTTCTCAACTCGGTCGTCGACCCCAAGCACTTCGACCCGAAGTCCTTTGTCGAATTCGAAGGCGACGTCTGCATCGTTCCGCCCAACTCATTCGCCCTGGCGAGGTCCGTCGAGTATTTCCGGATCCCCCGGGACGTGGTGACCATCACCGTGGGCAAGTCGACCTACGCCCGGTGCGGAATCATTACCAACGTCACCCCGTTCGAACCGGAGTGGGAGGGATACGTAACCCTCGAAATTTCCAACACCACGCCCCTGCCGGCGCGGATCTACGCCAACGAGGGGATTGCCCAGGTCCTTTTTTTCCGGGGTGCCGAACCGCCGCTGACCTCGTACAAGGACAAGAAGGGCAAATACCAGGGCCAGACCGGAGTCACCCTGCCCCGGCTCTGAGAACGACCGGGAGTTGAGCCGCCATTCGCGTGGTCCCTATCTTCATACCGCGCTTCGTGATCGCGCGCTGGGGAATCAGGCCACGTCGCAAGTTTCCCTGTTGCGCACCGGCTGGTGCGCCCACACTTTATGGCGCGTCCGGGCTCAGCCCGGGGGTATTTTCCCTGCAGTCGATCCACGCCGAGGCTCTGACCGAGTCCCGCTTTCCCGAGTACCGCGACCCGGGTGATCCGTGGCCGCGAATGATGACCGACACTTTTTGGAGGTAGACATGAAGCGTGTTCTTTCGTGCGGTGCAGTGGCCCTGCTCTTGATCATCTCCGCCAGCGACGTCTCCGCGCAGGGGAAGCTCTCCGGATTTCTTGCCGTCGGCCCGACCACGACTACCGGCGACCTGAAGGACGCTGACAGCACGAAGTCCGGCTTCATGGTGCAGGGGGGGATGGAGTACAAGCTCACCGAGCCGCTGTGGCTCCGTTTCGACGCGTCGATGGGCTGGAACGACCGGATCACGAGCTTCGCCGAAGACGCCTACATCTGGACGTTCGCCGGCCGGGCCGAGTACTGGCTCCCAATGGGC
>DAIUET010000263.1:0-4001 GCA_036845045.1 Gemmatimonadaceae bacterium
TCAGGTCAGAATCGCGCTCTCGATCGCGCCGAGCGACGCATCCACTTCCACCGGCGCGTTGCGATGGATTCCGCCCGCGACGGCGGGATCCTTCAGCAGATGACCGGTAAGCACCGCGACGACACTCTCATCCGGGCCGATGAGTCCGCTATTCAGCGCTTCGCGAACACCGGCAACGGCGGCGGCACTTGCCGGCTCGCATCCGATGCCGGCGGCCTTCACGCAGTCCTGGGCGTCGAGGATTGACTCGTCAGGCACGGACAGCACCGCGCCGCTCGTGAGCCGGATGGCCCGGACGCCGCGGTCGTACGACGCCGGGTCGCCGATCCTGATCGCGGTCGCCACCGTTTCGGCCCGCGTGGCGTGCCGCTCGCTGAACTCCGTCAGGAATGACGCATAGAACGGAGCCGCGCCTTTCGCCTGGACCGCCAGAAGCCGCGGGATGCGGTCAATGAATCCCAGCCGCGACGCCTCGTCGAGCGCCTTTCCAAAGGCGGCGGTGTTGCCAAGGTTGCCGGCGGGAAGCGCGATCCAGTCCGGCGCCTTCCAGTCCAGTTGCTGCAACAACTCGAACACGATCGACTTCTGCCCCTCGATCCGCCACGGATTCACCGAATTGAGCACGTACACGCCCAACCGGTCCGCCGCCTGTCGCAGCAGCGTCAGGCACGTATCGAAATCGCCCCGAACGGCGAGGGTCTTCGCGCCATACGCGAGCGTCTGCTGGAGCTTTCCGGCCGCGACTTGCCCGGCAGGAACCAGCACGATGGCCGGCAGCCCCGCCAGCGCCGCATATGCCGCAAGGGATGCCGAGGTATTCCCGGTCGATGCGCACGCCACCGCGCGGGCGCGAACACGCCGCGCCTGCGTCACGCCGACCGTCATCCCGCGGTCCTTGAACGAGCCGGTCGGGTTGAGGCCTTCGTGCTTGAGACGGAGGCGCGCGCACCCCGTCCATTCGGAGACGCGTTCGCTCTCGATGACCGGCGTATTCCCCTCAGGAAACGATACCACGAGGTCCGCCTCGACGTTCATCATCAGCTCCGCATAACGCCAGACGCCGGAAACTTCCACCGGGCTTCCGCCCAGGGTCACCCGTTCGCCGAACGCACGACGCAATTCCGCCCCGCGCCCTGGTGGAATATGGAACAGCACGTCGAGCAGCCCGCCACACTCCGGGCAGACGGTCCGTGGATCCAGTTCATCGAGCCGGTCCCCACAGGCGGCGCACTGCTGCCAGCGCGCGGGCGCGTCACCGTGTGTGCGCGTCATGCGCTCGTTGCGGTCTCGACGCGCGTCCCGGTCATGTCGGGACGCGTGACGCGGGCAGTACACCCGATGCCCACCGTTCGATAGGCATCGCACATCGCCTTCCCGATCTGCTCTCCTTCGCTGTCGCCGCTGCATATCGCAAACGCGGTTGGACCCGCGCCCGAGATCGAGACGCCCAGCGCACCTGCCGCGAGCGCCGCCTGCTTGGCGCGCGTGAAGCCGGGCAGGAGGCTCGCTCGAACCGGTTCGGCGATCCGGTCGTCGATGCAGCGACCCAGGAACGCCAGGTCGCCGGCATGCAATGCGGCTACGATGCCGGCCACCTGCGCCGCCTGATGCAGCGCGACGTTGAGCGACACCTCGACAGGCAATACCGCGCGCGCCTCGGCCGTTCGCAGGCTCTGATCAGGGGTGGCCAGCACCAGGCACAGCGTTGGCGGAACGGGCAGCGCCATCACGTCGATGGGGTCGATCGATCGGATCAGCACGATCCCCCCCATATATGATGGCGCGATGTTGTCGAGGTGGCGGCCCGCCACCTGCGTCTCGGAAAAGAGCGCCGCTTCGAGCAGCGCGTCGCGTGCGAGCGGGGTGCCAATGAGCGCATTGACGGCGGCCGCTCCCGCCACGGCGGACGCCGCGCTGCCACCCTGTCCCGCGGACAGCGCCAGTCCCTTGGTGACGCGCAGAGCGATCCCCGCCGCCGGCGTCGTCGCACCCATGTGTGTCGCGCGCCTGACGACGGCCAGCGCCGCGATCGCCGACGCGTGAACGGTGGGGTCCGCGCTGAGGGAAGGGTGCCCGGAATCGAGCACCGTGATACCTCGCCCGTCCACGAACTCAGCCGACACGGTGTCCCCGGCCCCCTCTACGGCGCACCCGAGGACATCGAGTCCCGGGCCGAGGTTGCCGATCGATCCGGGCGCGTATGCCGTCGCCCGACTGGGGAAGGACATGGCAACAATCTAGGTTGGAGGCGGAAGGCCAGCGGCACGAGGACCGGGCAAACTCCCTTCCACCTCCGGCCTTCAACCTTCAACCTGATGTTCGACTACTGCGTAAGCCTGTCAGTGGTCGTAAGTTCTCACCGTCCCGTCACCCCCGAGGTTGGACGAAATGTTCGCGACACGATCCACGCGTTCGCCGGGACCATTCCGGCTGGCGCATTTCGCAGTTCCTCTCTTTGCGGTCGCGCTGGCGACTGCACCGGTGGCGGCTCAGGGCCGCGTGACGTCTCCCAGGGAGCACTTCGGCTTCAATATCGGCGACGACTACCAGCTGGCCACCTACACGCAGTTCATGGCCTACTGGCGGAAGATCGACGCCGAGTCGCCGCGCATGGTCGTGGAGGAAATCGGCAAGACCGCTGAAGGGCGGCCGCAACTGATGGCGATCATCACGGCCCCGGAGAACTTCCGGAACCTGGCGCGCTACAAGCAGATCTCGCAGCGCATGGCGCTGGCCGAGGGGTTGACGGACGAGCAGGCCCGGGCGATGGCGAAGGAGGGGAAGGCCGTGGTCTGGTTCGATGGCGGCCTGCACGCCACGGAAGTCCTCGGCGCGCACCAGCTCATCGAGACGGTCTACCAGCTGGTGACGCGGAATGACGAGGAGACGATGCGGATCCTCCGCGACAACATCATCCTCGCCGTCCACGCGAATCCCGACGGCATGGAACTGGTGTCGAGCTGGTACATGCGGAACCCGAATCCCGAGCAGCGCTCGTCAGGCGGCATCCCGCGGCTGTACCAGAAGTACATCGGCCACGACAACAACCGGGACTTCTACATCCTGAACCAGCCCGAGTCGGTGAACATCGCGCGGATCCAGTACCACGAGTGGATGCCGCAGATCATCTACAACCATCACCAGACCGGCCCGGCCGGAACCGTGATGTTCGCGCCGCCGTTCCGCGACCCCTTCAACCACAACTTCGACCCGCTGGTGGTGGTGGGACTGGACCTGGTCGCGGCGGCGATGCACGAGCGGTTCATCCGTGAGGACAAGCCGGGCGTCACGATGCGCTCCGGTGCCAGCTATTCGACGTGGTGGAATGGCGGTCTCCGCACGACGGCCTACTTCCACAACATGATCGGCATCCTGACCGAGACCATCGGCAACCCGACGCCGATCGAGATCCCGCTCGTGGTGCGCAACCAGCTGCCGCGTGGCGACCTCCCGGCGCCGATCGCGCCCCAGCGCTGGCACTTCCGGCAGTCGATCGATTACTCGGTGACGGCCAACTACGCCATCTTCGACATCGCGTCGAAGCGCAAGGAGGACATGCTCTTCAACATCTACAAGATGGGGAAGAACGCCATCGCGCGCGGAAACACGGACACCTGGACCAACACGCCGATGGAAGTCGACTCGCTCGACATGCGACTCGCGGCGGGCCGTGCGACGGCAGCCGGTGCGGCGGGCGGACGGGGCGGTGGCGGGGGGCGCGGCGGCATGGCCGGTCCCCAGGCGCTCGAGGCGTTCAACGCCATCCTGCGCAACGCGGCCGACCGGAATCCGCGCGGCTATATCCTGCCGGCCAGCCAGCCCGACTTCCTCACGGCCACCAAGTTCGTGAACGCGCTGCGCAAGGTGAACGTCGCCGTGCACCGGGCGACCGCACCGTTCACGGTCGGCGGCAAGTCGTATCCGGCCGGTTCGTATGTCGTGAAGTCCGCGCAGGCCTTCCGGCCGCACGTGCTCGACATGTTCGAGCCGCAGGATCACCC
>DAIUET010000264.1:0-3917 GCA_036845045.1 Gemmatimonadaceae bacterium
GAACGGACCCAGCGCGTTGGCCATTCCGGGGAACCGCTCGCTGAGCCGCGCCGCGAACACGACAAACGCCATCACGGTGATCCCGATCGAAACTCCGACAATCGCATCCCGCTGTGCGGCGCGCGGCCAGAAGTTGCCGAGAAAGAAGACGCCCAGCAGCCCGCCATACGTGAAGCTGGCGATGCCGAGGGCCACGACAACTGCCGGTGTTCCCTGGTCGCGGAAGAGCAGAGCGCCACCCGTCAGGGCGATGCCCCAGAGGAGCGTGAAGCGGCGCGCGGCCCGGAACGTGGCGGGATCATCGGCCGCGCGCCTCGTGAGTGGCATGTAGATGTCGTGCGTCGACGCCGCGGCGAGCGAGTTGATCGATCCGCTCTGCGTGCTCATGGCTGCCGCAATGATGGCCGCGACAAGAAGCCCCGTCAGTCCGGCTGGCATCTGCTCGATGATGAAGCGCGGGAAGACGCTGTCCGATGGAAGCGCCTCGCCCCCGAAGTGAACCCACAGTCCGATGCCAACGACGAGAAACAGCGCCATCTGCGCGAAGACGACGATGCCGCTGCCGATGATCGCGCGTTGCGCCTCACGCAGGTTTTTCGACGAGAGCAGCCGCTGGACGATCAGTTGATCTGCCCCGTGTGACGCCATGGAAAGGAAGCCGCCGCCGATCAGGCCGGCCCACACCGTGTGTGGGCGGCTGATGTCGAACGAAAAGTCGATGGCGTCCAGCTTCCCCGCCGCACCTGCCTGTGACAGGATCGCCGGCCAGCCGCCCGGCACCGCCTGGCCGAGAATCACCACGGCCGAGATGCCACCCAGCAGGTAGACCGAGGCCTGCAGGATCTCCGTCCATACCACGGCCCGCATGCCACCCTTGTAGGTGTAGATGATCGTGACCGCACCGAGGATGACGATCGAGAGCGGCATCGCCCATGCCGTCGGGATGCTGTCACCCATGATGAGGGCCACGGGAATCGCGGTGGCGAAAATCCGCACCGAGTCCGCCATGGCGCGCGTGACCATGAACACGATTGACGTCAGGCGGCGCGTCGCCAGGCCGAAGCGCTGCTGCAGCAGCGTGTACACCGTGACGATCTCACCCTGGTAGTACCGCGGCAGGAGCAGCAGCGCGACACCAATGCGGCCCAGGATGTACCCGGCCACCACCTGGAGGAACCCGAGGTCGCCCATGTAGGCGAGCCCCGGAATGCTGATGAAGGTCAGGGCGCTGGTTTCGGTGGCCACGATCGAGAACAGCACCGCCCACCACGGGATCTGCCGTCCGGCGACGAAATAGTCCTTCGATCCCTTCTGCCGGCGCCCGACCCAGATGCCTAACGCGGTCGTTCCGGCGAGGTAGGCGACCAGGACCAGCGCATCGACGACGGTGAACCCGGCGTTCACAGGCTGGCTTCAGGCGACGACATACGCCTCCATGGCGAAGTATTCAGCGAGACCGAGTCGGTCGAGGACCGCGGCCGTCTCCATGTTACGCGCTTCGACGCGCTGCCAGAACTCGCGATCGTCCAGCCCGGGGAAGGGCGCCGAGTCCTTCTGCGACTGGTGCTTGAAGATCGCCTGGATCTTGAGGCGCAATTCGTCCTGCGACAGCGGCACCAGCCAGGTCGCCTCGGTGATGGGCCATTCCTGCCACGCCCCCCGGTACAGCCAGACCTCCGGCCGTGGCGTGAGGCCGACCAGCGCCCGGTCGATGGCTTCCTTGCACATGCGATGCGTGCCGTGGGGATCGGACAGGTCGCCCGCCACGAAGATCAGGTCCGGCCGGCATTCCTCCAGCAGCTGCCTGACGATGTGGACGTCTTCCTCGTCGATCGGGTCCTTCCGGATCTGCCCGGTGCGGTAGAACGGGAGGTCGAGGAACCGCGCCTCGCGCCGGCTCAACCCGATGGATTCGAGGCCGCTCACCGCTTCCGCCTCGCGTATGGCGCGCTTCAGGTCGAGGACTTCCGGGGTGTCCACTACACCCGGCTGCTTGGCGGCCAGGAAGGAGATCACGCGCTCGCGCAGTGACTTGACGGCCGCGGCGTCGAGATCCTGTCCTGCCGACACCCGCTCGAGCCAGTCGAGATACCGGCGCACGTCATGGTCGAACACGGCGACATTCCCGCTGGTCATGTACGCCACCGTGATGTCGTTCCGGTTCAGCACGAGTTTCCGGAGCGTACCGCCCATGGAAATCACGTCGTCGTCCGGGTGCGGCGAAAAGCAGATGATGCGACGATCGGCCGGAAGTCGGGACCGCCCGCGGATGCGCGCGCCAATGCGGTTGAAGACGAAGCCATTCGCTTCGCCGGCGGTGCCGTGGCGCGCGAGCAGCGACGACAGGTGATGGTCAGCGTAGTCCTGGTGCGTGAGCTTCAGGATGGCGCGGCCCGAGCGGAGGCTGAGCCAGACCACCGCCCGCTCCGTGAGATCGTCGGTCCAGGTCACCTCGTCGACGAGCCAGGGCGTCGCGATGCGCGTCAGGTCGGCCGCCGCGGCGCGATCGACGTGGAACGTCGTCGCCGGGTGCCGCTGCAGAAACGTCGCGGCCACCTGCAGGTCCACCTCACCCTCCACCGCGCGTTGCACAATCGACGACTTGTGCTCGCCGGTCGCGAGGATGGCGATCTCACGGGCGTCGAGGATCGTCGCCACGCCCATGGTGATGGCCTCACGGGGCACGTTCTCCTCACCGAAGAAATCCGCGGCGGCGTCCCGCCGCGTGATCGTGTCGAGCGTGACGAGCCTGGTCCGGCTGCTCGCCCCCGATCCCGGCTCGTTGAAGCCGATATGGCCGGTCTTGCCGATGCCGAGGATCTGCAGGTCGATCCCGCCGGCGCTGGCGATCGCCTGCTCGTAAGCCGCGCATTCCGTCGCCACCCTGTTCCGTTCGACGTCGCCCCGGGGGATGTGCACGTTCGCGCGGTCGATGTCCACGTGCGCGAAGAGCTGCTCCCACATGAAGCGATGGTACGAGTGCGGGTTCCCCGGGTCCATCGGGAAGTACTCGTCGAGGTTGAACGTCACCACGCCGCGGAAGCTGAGTCCCTCCTCGCGGTGCATCCGCACCAGTTCCCGGTAGACGCCTAACGGTGTCGATCCCGTCGCCAGTCCGAGGACGGCCGTCCTCCCTTCCGCGGCACGCGCCCGGATCGTGTCGGCGATGCGACGGGCCACCGCAACGGCAAGGACGTCGTGGTCCGCGAAGACGAATGTCGGGATCCGCTCCCGGGCGCGCGCCGCTGGGCTCGGCTGCTCGGGGAAGGAGAGAGGCCCGCGCTCCTTTTCAGGATCGCGGGCCTCGGACCCGGCAGCGCTCGCGCGGCGAGCGCCAGGATCCACTACACGCATCGCGCCGTGTTCAGGCCGTAAACGAGTGTCCGCACCCGCACCCGCCGGTGGCATTCGGGTTCTTGAACGTGAAACCCGAACCCTGCATCGACGACACGTAGTCGATCGTGACGTGGTTCAGGTACTGCGCGGAAAACGGATCCACAAACAACCTGAACCCGTCCTGCTGAACGACGAAGTCATCCTCAGCCGGCTGGTCCTCGATGAGGAGTCCGTACTTGAACCCGCTGCACCCGCCGGGTTGCACGCTGACACGGAGCCCGCCGACGTCCGGCGACACGCCCTCGGCATCCATGAAACGCTTGACCTCGGTGGTGGCACCGGCCGTGACGACCACTGCGACTTCGGGCTGCTGAAGAGTGCTCACTTCCATTACCTCACTATGAGATCGCCGCAAGGCGATGACCTGCTTAAACATAAGGAGCCTGGACGGGTGCTACAACCCTGCCAGCCTTCGGGATTCGGAATTCACGATCCCCGTTCGCGAAAGGTCAGAAGCCTATCTGAGGACCGCTCCCATCGCAGCATCCGCGACAGCGACCCGTACTGCCGAGATCGCGCGA
>DAIUET010000265.1:0-3881 GCA_036845045.1 Gemmatimonadaceae bacterium
ACCGGCGCGGGCCTCATGGAGATGTTCACGCCGACCAATGGCGCGCTGATGGCGATCCTCCTCGCTGCCGACGTGTCCTTCACCCGATGGATCCGTTTCGCCAGTGTCGGGGCGCTGTTGCTGGTGTCGGTGGGGCTGGTGGCGGTCCTCCTGGCATAGGTGAGCCGTAACTCGCCGGCCCTGGCCGCGAGGGCCGGGCTCCAGGCGAGCGGGCCGGCGATACCTGCGCCGGGCATGCCGGCAGGGGCGATTCGCCGTTGAGGAGGCTGGATGGGCGCGCACCCACCTGCCGCGTCGCGTGGACGGAGTGCATGTTGAACGGGGAGTGACGGCCCCCGACGCCGATCCGCCGCCCGCCCGGGGCGTCGTTAGGCTTCCATGGGTCCGCCCGTCCGTACCTCGCGAGGCGCATGACAGACCCAACCAAGCCGGTTCCCTGGAGCACGTCGCCGTCGCAGAAGGCCAGGAACGCCGTCCAGCGTTCCGTGACAGCCCTGCTGGATGAGCTGGCCCCCGAGCGGGCGCTGAAGCGCGTGGAGCGGCTGCCGGGCTCCATCGAACAGCATCGCACCCCGACGGGGTGCGTGCTCCAGACGACCGGCTGCGCGGTCAGCGTGTCCTGGTTTACCGAGTCCGCCACCGATGCACCGCTGGGTGAACTCCACGTCATTCTCTGGAACGGCGTGGTGGCCCGCCGGGGAGCGACGCGCGACCGCAAAGGCGCCACGATCATCCGCGAGCTCGTGCTGCGCCCGATCGAGCCGCCGGAGGACGATTGCCGGTGGCAGGCGACCGACGGATCGCAGTACGACACCGCTTCGCTGGCGGCGAAGTGCCTCGCGCTCCTGGAGGAGCAGGTCCGCCTGAACGGCGAGCTTCCCGCACCAGAACGTTAGGCGGTACGCGGCCGGGGCGCGTGTGCACGCGCCCCGGTTCCCGCTGGCGCCGGCGTTACCGGAAGCGCTTCGAACCGCGGGCCTTCTGCACCGCGATCGCGGCGCCGGTGACCGCCGCGGCGACGCCCACCGCGGCGCCCACGCGCTTCGCGGCCTTCGCCACCTTGGCCATCTTCCGCTTCCGTTGCTGCTTCTTGACCGCGCCTTTCACGGCCTTGCTCGCCTTCAGCGTGAGTCCCGTGGCTGATTTTCTGGCGCTCTTCGCCGCCTTGCCGGCCTTCTTCACCGCCTTCCGCAGTCGCGTTTCCATCAGGTCCTCCGGTGTGGTTGCCTGTTCTGCGCTGTGTCCTCAATGTAACCCCGGATCGCTCATCGCCTTCCGTCGTACATCTGCGAGCTCATCCGGCACGCCGTGACGGCGGGCACCGTTTGCCCGCGCGGCGAAAAACACCACAGCCGCTGATGGCTTCTACCGCACGCGCTCCATCGCGTTCACCGCGAGGTCTCGCAGCTGGTCGCGCGGGACATCACCGCCGAACGAGACGTAGCGATTCCCCTTCAGCACGTAGAGTGTATTGAGCGGGTCACCCACCCAGAACGCCTCATCGCCCACCCCACTGATGGGTTCCGAGGGGAAGGGCTGCGCCTTCGCGTTCTGAAAGGCGGTCCGCGAGACGTCGATACCGTAAACCATCACGGCGAGGACGACGACGCCCTGTCCTCGCGGCGCCACGTAGCGACAGGTCGAGAGGTTGTCATTGTTCGCCTCCGTCGGCCGCTCCGCCGCACCAGCCGGAGCACCAAGCGCCGCTGTGGCCTCGTCCTGTGTCACGAGGGCGCATGGGTCGACCGCATCGGCCTGCGCGGTCGGCGCGGTCGCGGTGTCGCCGGGCGCGGCGTCCCGTTCCCCTGCCGTGCACGCGGCACCGATGATCGCCAATCCTGCCGCCACAATGAGCCGCTCCCATTCCCACGGGATCGGTACACTCATGCGCCGGTCTGACATGATCAATCCTCCGCTGTGAAAATTCCGGCCCGACGGTTGGATGGAACGTGGCTGTCGAACTGAGAGATGCCGGTGTGTCACGGGCGCCGCGCGCTTTTTCACAAGATGCATCCTGCCGGGTGGCTGTGAAGGGGACATGCGATGCGCGTGGTCTCCTGCGCATGCCGGCTGCATGCGATGCGTCGTCCCTGGTCGCGAGCTCATCTGGCGACGGCCGCTGCTGCAGCGCAGGTTGGGCCCACACCTGCCGCCAACTGTCATGACCACCACGGATCGTTTCCCCCGCTGGTTCAGCATCGGCGATATCAACGCCTTCTTCGGCCTGATGCTCGACAACGTCGTGAACCTCGCCGTGCTGGCCGGCATCCTGGTCGGCGGCTTCGGGTTCCCCGCCGACATCGTCTTCACGCGGATGTTCCCCGGAACCGCGTTAGGTGTCCTTCTCGGGAACCTGGTCTATACGGTCATGGCCATCCGCCTGGCCCGTCGCACGGGACGTGACGATGTCACTGCGATGCCGCTCGGGACCGACACGCCGTCCACGATCGGGATTGCCCTCGCCGTTCTCGGTCCCGCTTTTCTCGCCGCCAGGGCGACGATGCCCGAGCGGGATGCCGCGATCGTCGCCTGGCAGATCGGGATGGCTACGATGGTGCTGATGGGCGTCTTCAAGGTCGGGATGAGCTTCATCGGCGGGCGCATCGGCCGCTGGATTCCGGCGGCGGGACTCCTCGGCTCGATCGGCGGGGTCGGCGTCGCGCTCCTCGGCGCCTTGCAGCTGGGTGAGATCTACGCCGAACCGGTGGTTGGCATGATCGCGCTCGGACTCATCCTGTACGCACTGGTGGCGCGGATCCGGCTGCCGTTCCAGGCACCGGCTGTCCTCGTCGCGGTCACGGTGGGCGCCGTGCCGTTCTACGGACTGGGGGCGTGGGGGCTCACCGTGCATCCCGTGGCCGTGCCGGAGGCGAACATGCTGTTTGCCCTCCCCGTTCCCACGTTAGGCTTCCTGGAGGGCATGCCCGTCGCTCTGCGCGATTACCTGCCCCTCGCGCTCCCGTTCGCGATTCTCACCATCGTCGGGGGCATCAACGTGACCGAGAGCGCGCGGTTGGCGGGCGACGACTACCGCACGCGTGACATCCTCCTCACCGAAGCGCTGTCGACCCTCGTGGCGGGAGTGTGCGGCGGCATGAGCCAGACGACCCCGTATATCGGTCACCCCGCCTACAAGGCGATGGGCGGCCGGGCGGGGTACACCCTGCTCACCGGCCTCTTCGTCGGCCTGGGAGGCGTATTCGGTTACATCGGATTCATGGCGGCGCTGCTGCCGCGCCCCGCACTTGCTCCGGTGCTTTTCTTCATCGGCCTGGAGATTGCCAGTCAGGCGTACGGCGCCTCGCCGAGGCGACACATGGCCGCGGTCACGGTGGCGATCCTGCCGAGCGTTGCGGTCGTCGTACAGATCCTGCTCTCGCAGGTCTACAACGGCGCGCTGATGTCGTCAGCACTCGATCCGGCGGGCACCATGCAGGCCACCGGCCTGACGAATCCGGCATTCATCCAGACCGCGGGCGTGATGATCATGCTCGCATCGGGATTCATCGTGACGGCGATGCTATGGGGTGCCACGGTGGCGTTCCTGACTGATCGGCGGATCGTAGCCGCGTGCGTCACGCTGCTCATCTGCGGACTACTGGCACTGTTCGGGTTCATCCACTCGGTGTTGCCGAGCGGTGGGGTCTACCTGCCATGGGCGATCTCGTCCGCGTTACCCTGGCACTGGGCGGCCGGGTACGCGGGACTGGCTGTCGTACTCCTGGCGTTATCGAAGACCGGTTCTTTCAGGGAATCGCGCATAGGGTATGCAGCGACGGAACCGGCATAGATGGCGGACGTTCGCGCCGTTCGGCAGTTGACGCCCTTTGGCAGTTCGCGCCCTTTGGCGGTCGCGCCCTTTGGCGGTCGCGCCCTTTGGC
>DAIUET010000266.1:0-3806 GCA_036845045.1 Gemmatimonadaceae bacterium
GGGTGGAGAGGGTGGGAGAGGGTGGAGAGGGTGGAAGGTGGACTCTTCACCCTACCCCTCCCTCTCCCACCCTCTTCACCCTCACAGACTGAACCAGTAACTCGCCTTGATCAGGAACGTGTTCGACGGGTGAGCCGAGAAGAGGTTCTGGTAGTCGCGCCAGCCACGGAAGTTGCCGCGATCCAGGTCACCCTGTTCGCGCCCCTGCCCCCAAACCAGGAACAGGGTGGAGCCGGGGCGATATTCCCAGCGCATCACCAGGTTAGACCGGAACTGCTTGAAGTTGAAATCGTTGTCACCGACGTCTCCGCCGAGCGTAAACGGGCGATACCGGTCGGCATAGAGCGCGTGCCGCGGCGCGACGACTTCGCGCCAGTCGCTGTATTCGCCCACGGACACGAAGGGCGACCCGTAGAACTGGACCGAGAGCGTTGGCGACGCCGTGAAGTTCAGGCGTGTCGTCAGGTTGAGCGTCTCCTGCGACAGGTGACCGACCGTGTAGTGCGTCGTGTCGTGGCCGGCGGCGCCGAAGTTCCGCAGCCACTGCCGGTCGTCGATGTTCTTCTGGTAGGTGAGCCCGATCTGCCCCGAGAACCGGCTCGCGATCCGGAGGTTGACGTACGGGTTCAGTCCGTAGTTGTACGATGCGCCGCCGTCGCGCCGGTTGTACCAGCTGCTCAGGCCCGGGACGAGGCTCTTCCGCGAATCGCCCGAGAAGCCGAACCAGCTGTTCAGGTTCGCATCCTCATTCAGGTAAGGGCCGCCGCGGAGACAGGCGCTGCACACCGCGGCGCGTTCACCGCCAATGCCGGCGTACATGAACCACATGTTCCGGAAGGTCGCGTTCACGTTGACGTTGCCGCCGACGCCGGTGTTCGTGCCGTCGACCATGAACGTGCTCCACTGGTTGAAGTTTACCTGCAGGCGCCGGTAGAAGTACTTCGGCTCCTGAAAGACGAACGCGAACCAGTTCGACCATCCCATGTTGTTCACGTTCGTCATGAACCCGACGTCGTTGATCTCGAGGCCGGGCGACTTGTACCAGCCGCCGGTCCAGAATCTCGTTATGCCTCCGCCATTCTTGTTGAGGCCGACATTCAACGCGTAGCCGGTAAGATCCGTGCGGGACGGATCGTATTCGACATCGTCACCCGGACGCTGGTAGTAGTGCACGGAACTGCGTTGCGTCGCCGCGATGGCGTCCTGTGACCCGCGCACCAGGCTGCCAACGACGTTGCCGCTGACCTGATAATTGCCGCCGGCGCCGAACTGGTGCCGCGCGTCCACGCCCGCCGTGTAGCCCGCGCTGCGCAGGTACGGTTCAGCGGTGGGATCGAGGTCGCGATTCACCGCGGTGAAAATCGCGCCGACGCCGCTGCGGCCGCGATTCAGGTCCTGGTTCAGTCGCGCCACGAAGTAGTTCGTGCGCGGCTCCACCTCGAGGTCACCGCCCACCATCTCGCGGTCGGTGACCGCGTTGAGGATGCCTAACGAAAGACCGTTGCCGAGCCGTCCGGTGATCTTGGCGGCGCCGAGAATGGTGCTCGAGGTGGGCACGGCGTTGAAGTCATTGCTCAGGAAGCCGAGCTGTGGCGCGCGCCCGATGCGCCGGGAGTAGAACAGGCCCGTGCACTGGCCGTCGTTGCAGTCCTGGTCGAAGCGGAAGATCCCCGTGCCCTCGAGGAAGAACGGCCGGCGTTCGCCGAAGAACTGCTCGAAGGCCGAGAGGTTGAGCACCGACGGATCGGCCTCCACCTGTCCGAAGTCCGGGTTGATGGCGGCATCCAGGGTGAGGTTCGACGACAGGCCGTACTTGATGTCGGCGCCCATGGTACCGCGCTGCGTCCTGGCGAAGTCGCCCGAACGGGAGACGCTGGAATTCGACTGCACCGAGTAGGGCATGACCTCGAGCCGGCGCGGGCTCGCGATTCCGGTGATACCGTGTACCTCCCCGAGTTGCGAAGCGAGGCCTGTTTGCGAACGACGCCACACCGGCCAGCTCGAGCGCTCATTGGTGCGGCCGACTTCGCGGTGTACCGCGATCCCGAAGGTGTGCGATTCCTTCTTCGGGTAGCGGAGCTGGCTGAGCGGAATCCGGAACTCCGCGAGCCAGCCGAGTGAATCGACCGAGGTCTTCACATCCCATACCGCGTCCCACGAGATGTCCTCGTTGACGTCGTTGTAGAGGTACAGGTCCCGTTTCACACCGGCCGGGTTCACCATGAACTGGTAGCCGGTGCGGCGGTCGTGGTACGAATCGACAATGACCCGGATGTAATCGGACTGCGTGCGCTCGTCGCGCCGGGACAGGAGCGCCATGATGCTGTCGGGCCGGGAATCGAAGGCGCGGACCAGCACGTAGAGGTTCCGGTCGTCGTAGGCGAAGCGCGCCTCGGTGCGCTGCATGGGCTCGACGTCTTCCTGGGGATCGAACTGCCGGAACCCGTCGACCGCGGGAGCGTCACGCCAGACCTGATCGGCGTCGAGTCCGTCGATCTGCGGAGATAAAGGCGCGCGCACTGCGGTGGCGATGGTGGTGGCGGCGCTGCGTCCCGTAATGTTAGGCGGCGTCCTGTCGCGCGGGGCGAGCTGCTGGGCGCGAGATTGGGCTGACACAAGGAGCAGGGCGAGTACGACAAGATTCAGGTGCATCGAGAGAGCGGATGTGGGATGTGGGAGGTGGGATGTGCCGATTCACCATTCACGATTCACGATTCACGCGTCACGAGTCACGAGTCACGCGTCACGAGTCACGAGTCACGAGCGGGCAGTGTATCGGGTCGAGGCCCGGATGCGCTTCCTTCGCGACGTGAGTGGGACAGCGCCGACCCATGAAGGGTTGACAACCGTGACAGGGCGTCCTTGTTGCCGCCTGACGACACCCGTAACTTGCCCGCGCCAGCGCTCCCGCTTCGCAAGCCTATGGCAGGACGTGACGTATGACGCCAGCACAGCACAAGTCCGACCGCCCCATCGCGGCGCTGCTCGTCCCCGACATTCTCGCGCTGCTCGAGGAAGCACCTGGCGACCTGGCGGCCGAGACCGAGGAGATGCACGCCGCCGATCTCGCCAACGTCGTCGAGGCGCTTCCGGAGGGACGGGTGGGCGATTTCCTGCGCGCCCTCCCCCCCAGTCGCGCGGCGCAGGTGATCGAGTATCTCGACGCCGAACTCCGCGCTGAATTCCTCGAGCACGTTTCGACGGAGCAGGCCGCCGAGATCATTTCGGAGATGACGCCGGACGATCGAGCCGACGTCCTCGAAGCGCTCGAAGAGAAGACGGCCGACGAGATCCTGTCCGACCTGCCCGACCAGGCACGTCAGGAAACAGAGCGCCTGCTGCAGTACGAGCCGGACACGGCCGGCGGGCTGATGACCACCGGGTTCGTGGCCGTGGAACAGTCGCAGAGTATCGAGGAGGCCCTGGATCGGGTCCGGCAGGCGGCACGGTCGGGACGCCGCGAGTCCATGCACGCCATCTATGTCGTCGATGAAGACGGCCGGCTGGTGGGCGTCATGTCGCTTCGTGAACTGGTGGCTGCGCCGGAGGGTGCGAGCGTGGCCGACGTCATGCACAGCGAGATCGTGTCGGTGCAAGCGACCGCCGATCGCGAGGAAGTCGCGCTCATCACGTCAGAGTACGACCTGGTGATCATCCCCGTGCTGGACGGATTCGGTCGCATCGTCGGCGTCATCACGGTCGACGACGTCATTGACGCCATCGTCGAGGAGCAGACCGAGGACGTGCAGCGGCTGGGCGCCGTGCAGCCGCTCGAGGACCCGTATTTCGTTTCCAGCTTCTGGGAC
>DAIUET010000267.1:0-3767 GCA_036845045.1 Gemmatimonadaceae bacterium
ACCTCGCGGCGACGAACATGAACTTCCGCATCTCGGACAAGGACGAGGTGCTGCAACGGCTCGACGTGGGACAGCGGCTGCACTTCATCCTGTCACGGCTGGAGCGCGAAGTGGGGCGCGCCCGCGTCATGGAAGACGTGAAGCGCACGACCGAGGTGAAGATCGAGCAGCACCAGCGGGAGTTCTACCTGCGCCAGCAGTTGCGGGCGATCCAGACCGAGCTGGGTGAGACGGACCCGGGCGAGAAGGAAGCGATCGAGATCCTGAAGAAGGTGGACGAGGCGAACCTCCCCGAGCGCGCCGGCCAGGAGGCGCGCCGCGAGATCGAGCGGCTGCGCATGCTGTCGCCGGCGTCGTCGGAGTATCAGGTCATCCGGACGTACCTCGACTGGATCCTGGCGCTTCCCTGGAACAAGAAGACCGGCACCGAAGAGATCGAGCTCAAGAAGGTCGAAGAGGCACTCGACGCCAAGCACTACGGCCTCAACGAGGCCAAGGAGCGGATCATCGAGTACCTCGCCGTGCGGAAGCTGCGCGGCGGCGACCCGCACGGTCCCATCCTCTGCTTCGTGGGTCCGCCGGGGACGGGGAAGACATCGTTAGGCGCCGCGATCGCGTCCTCGATCGGCCGGGCGTTCTATCGCATCGCCGTCGGCGGCGTCCGGGACGAAGCGGAGATTCGCGGACACCGGCGCACGTACGTGGGCGCCATGCCGGGGCTGCTCATCCAGGCGCTGCGGCGCGTGGGGGTGCGCGACCCGGTGATGATGATCGACGAGATCGACAAGATGGCCGGCGGTGGCGCCTCGGGCGACCCCACGGCGGCCATGCTCGAGGTGCTCGACCCGGCACAGAACCACGACTTCGTCGACCACTACCTGAACCTGCAGTTCGACCTGTCGTCGGTGTTGTTCATCTGCACCGCCAACAACCTGTTCGACATCCCCGCCCCGCTGCGCGATCGCATGGAAGTCATCCGGATCGCGGGCTACACCGTCGAGGAGAAAGTCGAAATCGCGTGGCGGTACATGCTGCCGAACCTCCTCACCGACCACGGCATCACGGTCACCGACATCCAGTTCACCGACGAGGTGCTCGGCTTCATCTCGAGCCGGTACTCGCGTGAGGCGGGACTCCGGAACTTCGAGCGCAACCTGGCGTCGATCATGCGGAAGCGCGCGCGCAAGAAGGCCGAGGGGGAAGAAGGGGCCTGGATCATCGACAACGACAAGGTCGAGGAGATCCTGGGCGCGCCTCGTTATGCGGCGGAGGAGGCGGAGAAGGAGCCCGAGGTCGGCGCCGTGACGGGCCTGGCCTGGACGTCGACCGGCGGCGACATCATGACCATCGAGGCGCTGCGGATGCCCGGGAGCGGCAAGCTCACGGTGACCGGTCAGTTAGGTGACGTGATGCGCGAATCGGTCGACGCCGCGTATTCGTGGGTACGATCGCGGTCGGTCAACCTGGGGGCGGCCGAGAAGGAATTCCGGGAGACCGACCTGCACATCCACTTCCCGGCCGGATCCGTGCCAAAGGATGGGCCGAGCGCGGGTGTGGCGGTCACGCTGGCGATTGCCAGCGTCCTTTCGCGCCGGAAGGTGCGCCGGGACGTGGCGATGACCGGAGAGGTGACGCTGCGGGGCAAGGTCCTGGAAATCGGCGGCGTGAAGGAGAAGACGCTGGCTGCCTATCGAGCCGGACTCCGTGAGGTGATCCTGCCCAAGGGAAACCTCAAGGACCTGCGCGACATTCCCGAGGAGGTCAAGCAGCACATGGTCTTCACGTTCGTGGGGACGATGGACGAGGTGCTGCAGCACACCCTGTTGCCGAAGGTGCCGGTCGCCGATCGCATCAAGGAGCCGGCGCTGGAAACGGCGGCGGCTGCTGCGGCAGTCCCGGCGCCAGCCTCGCCCGGATCCGCGCGTCCTTCACCGGGCTGAGTGTGCGTCAGCGTCGCCGCGGGTTCGATGACGCTGCACAACCTCGAACTTTCGAATGACTCCTCGCAATGTGGCGGCCCTCGTTCTCACCGTCATCTCGATCGGCCTGCTCATCCCGGGACTGACGCAGCCGGTCCTGACGATTGTCGCCAGCGTCAGCATGCTCGGCGTCTCGCAGGAAATCTTCCGCCAGACGCAAAGCGTGCTCGAGGCGGTGCGGGCCCTGCACGAGGCGGACAACGACTTCGTCGCCGGCCTGATTTTGTTCTTCAGTGTGACGGTGCCGTTCCTGAAGGCGGTCGTGCTGCTGATCATCCTGACCTTGAAGGACCAGGCGGTGCGGTACCGGCTGTACCTGATGGTACGCTCGCTGAGCAAATGGGCGATGGCCGACGTCTTCGCGGTCGGCGTCTTCATCGCGATGCTCGCGGCCCAGGGGACGGACAACCTGGATGGGATTCCCGGGCCCGGTTTCTACTTCTTCGCGTCGTACTGCCTGGTGTCGAATCTGGCCTTTCAGCTACTCAAGATCGAGGCGCCGAACCCAGCTAGTTGAAAGCTGGAAGTTGGAAGTTGGAAGGTAGCTGAAAGCTGAAAGCTGAAAGCTGAAAGAAGAACGGACGCGAGTCGTGAGGTTCTTTCCGACTTCCAGCTTCCAGCTTCCAGCTTCCAGCTACTTCTTCGTCGCCGTATCGGTCGGAGCAGCCACCACGAAATTCACCGTATCCGTCACCCAGGGCCGCAGCGGCAGGTGACCGGGGTCGGCGAGCACGGCGATGATGCGATGCGGGCCCGGCGCCACGTTCTCCCAGTGGTACTCCTTCTGCGCCTGGCCGAGGTGGACGACACCCTCGAGGCCCATGGGGATCGAGGTCTCGAGCTGGGGGAAGTCGACGTCGAGGTACAGGTGATGGTGCGCGGTTTCCGGGCGCGCGTCGGCAGCCGGCGCGATCTCGATGCCCGTCGCGTCGAGCGTGATGTGCACTGCCGACCCCGAGATCGTGTCGCCATTGGCCGGGCTCGTGATGGAGACCGTCACATCCGAGGTTTCCGGTTGCCTCGCGCACGCCAACGCGACGACACCGCCCACAAGGATGAGAAGCCGGTTGCTGCGACGCATGCGTTCCTCCGGGAATCGTCGTTCGAACTTCGTCGCGTTGAACGTACGGTGTCGCCGGGCGGTTGTCAGCGCTTCCTCGCGAGAATGGTCCCGCGGCAGGTGGCCGCACCGCATCGACAGGGATACCGCCGCTTGGCTGCCGGGGTGTGCCGTTCGGGAAGCACGAAGGCGTAGTCGTATGCGAGCTCTTCGCCGGCGTTCACGTCACGGATGGTCTCGATCCAGATCCGGCCGTCTTCGACGACGGCGTCACAGTTGGGGTCGCAGGAGTGGTTGATGAACCGCGCGTCGTTGCCGCCGACGGCCGCGTCGATCACGATGTCGTCGTCGATCGCGAAGAGATACGTGATGATCTCCTGCCCGCGGACCTCCGGGTAGCGCGCGTCGCCTTCTGCTTCCGTGATGCGCTCGCCAGCGTACTCGATGAGTCGCGTCCCGGCGGGCAGGTCGCGCAGGGCGTACGCACCGACGCCGTGCCGAGGAGAGGAACGGATCTCGAAGTATCGTTGGTCAGTTGCACCCAATTACCCGGTTCTCCGGCGCGTTTCGACAGGGATCCTCGCCAAGGCAACGTCCCGAAAAAGCATTAACACAGAGGCGCTTTCATAAGATCACAGGGTCGCACAGAGTACTCCTTATTCATACAAAGTGGGAAGACCAGTCAAAACCAGGGCCAGCAACACAAGACGTTCCTCCGTGCGCCACTG
>DAIUET010000268.1:0-3710 GCA_036845045.1 Gemmatimonadaceae bacterium
CTGCACTTCTGGCGAACCCGACTGTCCGCGGACGGGCTCGATGGCCGGTTACTTGCTAATGGAGTAGGTTCTCACCCTACTCCGTACCGAGGTCGTCACCGTGACCACTTTAGCCGACCAGTCTCCGGCGTCGAACGGACCGGCCCCTGCGACAGCGCCAGAAAGCCTCGACCAGGTCCGTGACATCCTGTTCGGCGGACAGATGCGGATGGTTGATGCCAGGCTTCAGGGACTCGAAGCGCGCATGCAGCAGGAGCAGGCATCGCTCCGCGCCGATTTCACCCGCGAGCTCGCCGATATCGACAGCACAATGAAGCAGGGCATCGCGCAACTGAACGAGCAGTTGACGGCGGAGCGCACCAGGCGCGGCGAGGACCTGAAGACACTGTCTGCCGACATGAAGGACCTGGTGAAGAACCTCGAGCGGCGACACCAGGCACTCGAGGAAGCGGCATCCCAGGCGGACGCGGAGCTTCGCGACCATCTCGTGCGGCAGAGCGCAGCGCAGTCGGCCGACCTGGCCCGCACCGCTGAGCGGCTGTCGAACCAGCTCGACGCCGTGTCAACGAAACTCCAGAGCGAGAAGCTGGACACCTCGGCCCTGTCAGCGGGATTGACGGACTTCGTGAGCCGCCTGACGAGTAACGGTTACAGCACGGCGAAGCAGAAGACGAAGGACTGACCAGTGGCGGACGATCCCGCGACGACGTCCAGGGCAACGCCCCACGGAAACGGCGGAGCGCGGCGCAGCGACGGCGGGAGTGGGGTGGCGGGTGCGGGTGGGGGCGCTGATTTCGCGACGCTTCGCCAACTCCTGGTTGGACCGGAGCAGAACCGGCTCGAGGAACTGGCCACCGAGCTGCGGGAGAGGCACGTCTCGGCCGCCGATCTCGCCGAGCACCTCCCCGAGGCGATCGTCCTGCGCGGGAAGCGCGACCGGCAGATTGGCCGGGCGCTGGCACCGACCGTGGAAACGGCGCTGCGAGAGTCGATCCGGCGGAACCCGCGTGAGATTGCCACCGCGATCTTCCCGATTCTCGGCCCCGCCATCCGGAAAGCAATCGCGGAGACCATGTCGGCGCTCGTGCGATCGATCAATAGCGCCGTGGAACACTCGCTCTCGCCGCGTGGCATCAAGTGGCGCATCGAGTCGTGGCGCACCGGCGTCCCGTATGCGCAGGTCGTCATCAAGCACGCGCTGGTCTATCGCGTCGAACAGGCCTTCCTGATTCATGCGGAAACGGGACTGTTGCTCGCCCACGCGACGGCGCCCGGCCTGGAGGTGCCTGACGCGGATCTCATCTCGGGGATGCTCACCGCGATTCAGGACTTCGTGAAGGATTCGTTCCGGCCCCGCGAAGGCGCGACGCTGCGCACGTTTTCCGTGGGGGACCACACCGTGCAGGTGGAAGCGGGACCGCGGGCGCTGCTGGCGCTCGTGATCCGCGGCCAGGCTCCCGAATCCGTACTCCGGAAGCAGCAGGACACGCTCGAGACGATTCACCTGCAATTCGCCACACAACTGGCCGAGTACTCCGGCGATACATCGGCATTCAAGGCGGTGCACCCGCTCCTCGAGGAGTGCCTGGAGACCGTCGTCGACACGACCCTGCACAAGCCAGGACTGCTATGGCTGAGATGGGGCATTCCGGTCGCCGTCGGAGTCGCGGCGCTCATCGTCCTGATGGCGCGTTCCAACGCCCGCTTCGACCGGGCGGTAGCCCTGATCGACAACGAACCGGGCCTGGTGGTGATCGATGCGCGGAAGGGATGGCGTGACTGGGAGATTTCCGGCCTTCGCGATCCACAGGCGCGCGCGCCTCAAGTGGTCCTTGCTGGAGCTGGGTTACTCCCGCGGACCCTGCTGGGACGTTGGGAACCTTACCTCTCGCTCGACAGCGGTGTAGTGCTGACGCGGGCCAGACAGCTGTGGGAGTTGCCGGCATCGACCGGGCTGGCACTGAATGCCGACACCCTTCGGGTCGCCGGGGAAATCCCACTGGCCTCGCTGGGCCTGATACGCCAGGGCAGCCTGCCGCCCGGGGTGGCGAGCGTTGCTCTCGATCAGGCGAGGATCGTCCTGCCGGCCCATCTCGACTCGATCCGCGGCGAGCTGCTGGCCGAGCGCGTGCTGTTCGCTCCGGGGGAGGCCGAGGCGTCGGCCAGTGAGCGCGCCCGCGTTCGCATGTCCGCGGGTCGGTTTCGCATCCTGTCGGACAGCGTGACGGCGAACGCCGGAGAGATCACGCTCACCCTGATCGGGCGCACCGACCCGACCGGAACGAATGAGACCAACCAGGCGCTCGCCCAGTGGCGGGTTGACCATGTTGCGGCCATCTTCGCGTCGGCCGGCGCGCGCACAGATCGTGTTCGCGGCGAGCCACTCGCCACCGCGCGGCCGATTCCAGCGCCCGACAGCGCGGTTCAGGCGAGGATCAACCGGAGCGTTTCATTCGAGATCGAAGTGTCCACGCCGCTACGCGTGCCAAGGGAACGGTGATGATCCAGAAAAAGATCTGCATGGTTGGTGTGTATGGGACGGGGAAGACCTCCCTCGTGCAGCGGTACGTGCACTCCCTCTTTTCCCCGCGCTACCTGTCGACGGTCGGGGTGAAGATCGACCGGAAGGAAGTCTCGGCTCACGGCGAGCCCGTCACGCTGATGCTCTGGGATCTTGAGGGGCGGGATGCCAATCACGACGTGAACCCGAGCTATGTGCGCGGCGCGCACGGCCTGATCTTCGTGGTTGACGGGACCCGGCGGGAAACCTTCGACCAGACGTTCGATATCCAGGAAAAGGTGGCCAGCCAGGTCGGGGACATTCCCTCGGCCATTGCCTTCAACAAGTCCGACCTTACGGACGAGTGGAAGCTGACCAGCGCCGATGAACAGGCGGTGCACGCGAAGGGGCTGTTCGGCATTCTCACCAGCGCAAAGACGGGGGCCGGCGTGGAGGAGACGTTCCAGTGGCTCGCCGAGGCAACTCATCAGCCGGGGACGGAATCATGACGAGCACCGCGGCACCGGTCACCATCGACGCGTTTGGCCTCACTGACAAGGGGAAGGTCCGCAAGGACAACGAGGACCACTTCGTCGTCGCCGACATCCGGCGGACGGTGGACATCCTGAGCGGGAGCCTCTCACCGGAAGTGCTCGCCAGTACGATCGGGACGAGCGCGGCGCACCTGCTGGCCGTGGCGGACGGCGTCGGCGGCGGACCGGACGGCGATCGGGCGAGCGAGCGGAGCGCCGCGGCCGTTCTTTCCTATGTCGGGAAGACCGCGATCTGTCTCCATGGTCTCGATGTCGACGGCGAGCACAAGCTGCTGGGGGCGCTCGAGGAGACCGTGCACCAGGTGCACACCGACCTCCTTGCCGAAGCCGGTTCGCCTAACGTCAAGGCGCCGGCGACGACGCTGACGCTGGTCCTGCTGGTGTGGCCACGGGCCTACCTGATCCACGTGGGCGACAGCCGCGCCTATGTGCGGCGACGGGGCCGCGTTCAGGCCATGACGAGAGACCAGACCTTCGGGGAGTACATGGTGTCGGCTGGCGCATGGTCCGAGGACCAGGCCACGAAGTTCCGGACCGCGGAAACGCTGGCGAGCGCCATCGGCGGAAGCGAGATGACGCCGTCTGTGTGACTCATCGATCGCGAGCCGCGCGACAGCGTGCTGCTGTGCACCGACGGGCTCACCAAGCACGTCTCG
>DAIUET010000269.1:0-3648 GCA_036845045.1 Gemmatimonadaceae bacterium
TGCATGGCGCGGCGCACGGTGTACAACTGCACGCCGATGATCGACAACTGCTCCGTCGTCGCGTCACTCGCGACTCGCGACTCGGTGATGCCCGTGAACGCTGCAGCGTCTCGCCGCAGGATGGCCGTGGCACCGAGCGCTGTACCCGCCCGCACGAGAAATCCCCGGCGGTTCATCCGTTCGGTGCGAGGAGCCGACGAACTGGAAGTCATGTTGCGTGCCGAGTCACGAGTCACGAGTCACGATCCCGGTGGCTTGATCCGCTGCAGCATGTTCCGCAGCTGGTTGTTCTCCGGCTGTATCGCCAGCGCCCTGGTGAGCGCATCGACGGCGCCAGCCGTGTCACCCGAGGCGATGGAGATGTTCGCCAGGGTCTGGAGCGTCGGGACGGACTGCGGGAAGAACTCGAGGTTCAGCTTCAGGATCGCAACCGCCGACTTCCGATGGTCCGCAACCTGCCCGAGCTGGTTCCCCGTTTCGTTGAGCGACGGCTCGGAGAAGTCGTACGCCGCCGAGCCGTAATAGCGGAGCCGCAGGGCCCGATAGAGCGCGATGGCGGAGTCCGCGCCATTCGCCTGCACCGCCTCGGTCAGAGCCGCGCGCAGCGTGCGGGGCTTCGCGAGTCCGTGGTGACAGGTCTCGCACGTTACGCGGGTCAGGTCGGTGGGGTTCCGGCCGGCGGCCGGCATGTACTTGCCGTTGATGTCGTTCACCATCTTCATCATCTCGCGCGCGACTTTCTTGGTCTCCTTGTCGTCGAGCGCGTAGTCGAGCGGCGGGCCCCCACCACGACCGCCCCGCCCGGCCGCCGGTGCGGCATCGGCGTTTGCGGCCGCGGGTGCTTCGGCGTGGCAGTGTTCGCACCGGACCCCCAGCGCCATCGCGAACTGCCGCATGATGGCCGTGACCTGGTTGCGCGGCATGTCCTTGGGCAGGACCTGGAGGTTCTTCGGCGGCTCACCGCCCCCACGGCCCTGTCCGCCAGCCGGTGTGGCAAGCAGCACCGGTACGCAGAACACGATGAGGCCAGAGGAAATCGAACGGAGCAGACGCATGGAGGGACCTCGTGGAGTTGGCTCCCGAATTGTGCGACAGGTGCCGCCGGGAAGCCAGAGGCAGGGAAGCCGTTTCTGTGGAGCGCAAAGCTTCGCGGGTCAACAGGTTGGGCTCGTTTCCCCCGCGCGTGTGCGCCTACCGACTCGAGCCCCAGTTCACCAGCGGCAGGAGCTTCCTGCCCGGCGGGTTGTCCCGGACGATGTTGATCACGCCAAGCTGCACGCCGCTCAGCGACCAGGCGTAATTCACGACGCCGATCGTCAGGCCTCGCTGGTGCCCTTTCACCTGGTTGAAGGCGCTCATTCCCACGCCGTGCAGCAGCGCGCCGCCGCTCCGGCGGAAGCGGTCATTGCGGTCGTCTTCCTCCTCGCGAACCCTGAGCCACGCCCCGGCAATCATCAGCCCCTTCGCTTCGGGCGTGCCGATGACACCACCAGCCAGTGCGGCGCCGTGAATCGCCGGCGCGCCGGCACCGAAGCCGCTCACCGTCAGGTAGCGGATCGTGCCGCCCGCGCCCATGCCGAACCCATTGAAGAATATCCCGGTTGCGTCGCCCCCAACGCCCATTCCGAAGCCATTGAGCATCACGCCAGTCGCGTTTCCGCCAACACCAGCGCCGATGCCGTTGAGGGCGATGCCGCGGAAACTCCCGCCAATCCCCATGCCTGCGCCGGTCAACACGATGCCACGGACCCTTCCACCAAACCCACCACCAAGGCCGGCCACAAACAGTCCATCGAACTCCCCGCCAACAGCGGCACCGAGACCTCCAATCAGGACGCCCGACGCTCCGGAACCGGCGGCGAGACCGAGACCTCCGATCATGATGCCGTCGACGCGCCCGCCGGCGCCCATTCCGAGCCCACCGATGGCCAGACCCCGGACGTCGCCTCCCACGCCCGCACCCAGCCCACCGATGAGCACACCCCGGGCGCGGCCACCCACTCCGAAGCCGAATCCGCCAATGCCGACGCCATCGAGATCGTTACCGACTCCCATTCCGAGTCCGCTGACACTGATCCCCCTCATCGACCCACCGACGCCCGAACCGAGTCCGCTCACCATCAGACCCGTGGCGTCGTGCGCGACACCTGTGCCAAGTCCGGCGACGCTGATCCCGCCAAAGTCGTCGGTGATCTCGGCGCCGAACCCCGCGACCAGCAGGCCGCGGACCGCGCGGCCACCGGTGGCCGGCAGGCCTAACGCGAGCCCGGTGATGTCGCCGTGGCCGCCGCGGTACGGCGTCCAGATCGTCGCGTTGATCCCGTTGACGCGTTCGAGCCGGCTGTCCCGGAAGTTGAGGCGCAGGCCGTTGACCCGCCGTGAGTCCCCGATCGAGATGCCAACTCCGCCAACGGTCAGGTCGAGACTGCGACGGGAATCCTGGGCCAGGCCGGCCGTGGTGGTGAGCGCCAGGGCGATGACTGCCGGGATGCGCAAACGCAGGAAGGCCACAACGCCTCCGAGGGGAACGGGTGGTCCTTTCTCTACGTCGGGGGCGGGATCCGGTTTCGGGTGAGGGAGGATCGCTTCATCCGAACCATGCAGCGACAACAAGCGGATGCCGTGCAGGATGACGGGCAGTAGGTTCCTCGATCAACGCATGCGCTACGTACCGGTCCTACCGCTCATCGTCTCCGCGCTCGCCTGCGCGTCGTTCGGGCAGGGGGCCAGTGCCCCTGACCGTCGAGCGTTGCTTTTCGATCCGTCGCACGAGGAGTGGCGGCGACCCGCCCCTGCGGTGTCGCACCTGCGATTCGAGACCACGAAAGGTGTGTTCGTACTGGAGCTCCAACGCGACTGGGGACCGCTGGGCGCCGATCGCGTCTACAACCTGGCGCGACTCGGCTACTACGATGACACGCGCCTGCACCGGGTGCGCAGCGATATCGCCCACTTCGGCATCCACGGTGATCCCGGGGTCAACGCCGCCTGGCCAACAGCGGAACTGCCTGACGATCCACCGCGCTCGACCAACCGGCGCGGCACGTTCGCGCTGGCCTTCCCTGCCCGGCCGCACTCCCGCACGACGCAGATCTACATCAACAAGACCGACAATGCGCGCAGCGACGTCGAGGCGTTCACCGTGTTAGGCACCGTGGTCGAAGGCCTGGACGTCGTGGACCGCCTGTACGCGGGCTACGGTGAGGAGTCCGGCGGCGGCATGCGGCAGGGGAAGCAGGGGCCGCTGCTCGAGGGTGGAAATGCGTACATGGATCGTGTGTACCCCCGGCTCGACAGGATCCTGCGCGTTGTTGTCTCTCCCATCCGTTAAGAAGACGGAGGTGGGATGTGGGACGTGGGAGGAAGCTGATAAGAATCGGATGTTCACGGCCACCGGATCGTATCCGTCTCGAATCAGGTTCCTCCCACTTCCCACCTCTCACATCCGGCCAGATCAACGCGCGGCTCTGACGTGAATCGCAAGGTTCTGGTGGATTTGGGCTGTTCGGTGGATGTGGGTCGCTTGATGGATGTGGGAGTCCTGGTTCAGGTCCTCGTCCTCGGCCGCTCGTCCTTGAGCACGCGTCCTCCCTGCATCACCCACTGCACGCGTTCCGTGACCGTGATGTCGGCGAGTGGATCGCCGGG
>DAIUET010000270.1:0-3625 GCA_036845045.1 Gemmatimonadaceae bacterium
CGCCGCTGTTACGCGACTCACGGCCGCCGATCTGGCGCGGATTCCGGCCGCGACAGTCGCGGACGTGCTGCGCCGGGTGCCCGGAATCGCCGTGGTGGACTTCGACGGACTCGGTCGCGACCCGCAGCTGATGGTTCGGGGGTTCTATGGCGGAGGCGAAGCCGACTACGTGCTCGTGATGGTCGACGGCCGCGTGGTAAACCAGGTGCATAACGGGACGATCACCTGGGAAACGTTGCCGCCTCTCTCATCGATCGAATCGATCGAGATCGTCAGGGGAAGTGCCTCCACGATGCACGGCGACGCAGCAGTGGCCGGCGTCATCAACATCGTCACCCGCCGTCCCACCGGTCGGACAGCCGCATGGCGCCTCGGCGCCGAGTCGTACACCGGTGTCACCGCGTCCGCCGACCTCACCGGCCAGTTCACCGGCCGCGACTTCGCGGCCTCGCTCGGCTTCGACCGGACGCTTGGTTTTCGCGATCACGCTGCGCGCGCCTCCGCCATTTCTCGCGGCACCATGCGACTGACGCGTCAGTTCCGTGGCACGCTCAACGTGTCATGGCGCGACTTTGAGGAGCCCGGGCCATTGCTGGAGAGCCTTCGCCAGGACGGCTCCGAAAGCGATCCCCGATTCCATGACGACGGGGGCACGGACACGGAGTGGGGCGCGACGATCGATCACGACGGTGTCCTGGGTGCGGGGGGCACGGCACACACCACATTCCGCGTTGGTCAGCGCCGCCTGGACCTGGTACGCACCCTGCCGCTGTCTCCTGACTTCGGCGATACCAGGGAACGCGAGCTGCGCACCCTGCAACTGGGCCTCGCGACACAGGCTGACCTGACCCCAACGATCCTGCCCCCCGGCATTGACCGCGTGTCCGCCGGCGCCTCAGCCGATCTGGGGACGATCGACTCGCGCTACTACTCGGACGACAACGGCAACCGAACCGCCGATGCGAGCGGCGACGGACGTCGCGCGACCCTGGCCGGCTTCCTGCACCTTGCGGCCACGCCGGTCGAGCGGGTCCGGTTTACGTTCGGCGTGCGCGCCGATCTCCTGTCGGATGCCTTTGAGCCCGACGGTGGTACCGAGGACTTCAGCGCAACGCACTTTGCGTTCAGTCCCAGGATGGGCCTGAACGTTCGTTATGCAGCCGGCGGAAATGCCTGGCTTTCCGCCTCGCGGACCTTCAAGGCGCCCACGCTGGATCAGCTCTTCGATCAGCGGCCGATCCCGATTCCGTTGCCGCCGTTTACAGTCACGACCTCGAATGTTCAACTGGATCCGCAACGGGGCACCGGCTTTGAAGCGGGACTCTATCAGGATCTCTCGGTTGCCGGCGGTCGACTCGGAGTCACTCTGACGCTCTACCAGCTCGACATGAGGGATGAACTGGACTTCGACGTGCAGACACTCAGGTACGTCAACATCGCGCGAAGCCGGCATCGCGGCGCTGAAGTGGGAGTGACTGCCACGCGCGGCCTCGTCACTGGGCACGCCTCACTGACCTTCCAGGATGCCGTTTCACGCGCCGGTGCCAATGCCGGCAACCGGCTCAAGGCAGTGCCTGGGCAGATCATCACGGCCGGCCTCACGCTCTCGCCGCCGGCGCTTGGAACGGTAGCGATCGCGTTCGTGCGCAACGCGGACATGTACCTCGATGACGCCAGCCGGGGACGCCCGCCAATGCAGTCACCCGAGCGGATCCCGGCGTGGTCCCGCGTCGATGCGCATCTCACTCGCCCGATCGGTTCATTCGATCTCGTGGTGGGCGCCCGCAACGTGCTGGACGAGCGCTATGACTCGACGGCGTTCCTCGATCCGAGCGGGTCGGGACAGAGGTACGTCTACCCGGCCGCGGGGCGCGTGGTCACACTCGGAGTTCGGTTTGGCCGTTGAGCGGGCGTCCATCGCATGGAAGGTCGCCGACGCGGCATTCCTGTTGATGTTCGTCTTTTCGGTGGTCGTGCAGGTCAACGACCCCGATTCCCTGCCCTGGATGCTGATTTATGGCGCCGCTGCGATCGCGTGCTTCCTGTCGATCACCGGCCGCCTGCCCTGGCAATTGCCGGTGGTCGTCGGGATCGTCGCCCTGGCCTGGGCCGCGACGATCGCTCCACGCGTGATCGGGCAGGTGCCCTTTCAGGACATGTTCGCCGAGTTCGAGATGAAGGACATCGGCGTCGAGGAATCGCGCGAGATGTACGGGCTCCTCCTCATCGGCGGGTGGATGGCGTTGCTGGGCCATCGGGTGTTCTGGAGGCGAACATAGGCCAGAGGCCAGAGGCCAGACACTGCTAGGGCTTCAGTGCTCGCAAGGTGCCGAGCATCTGGTTCGAGTGCCCCGGGAAGAGGCAGACGTAGGTGTATTCCCCCGCGGCGGGCACGACGAACGTCGCTTCCACCGACTCGCCCGGTGACGCGAGCGCGGTCCAGCCGAGCAGTTTCGACTTGAGGTCCATCGGGACGTAGCCGGTCTCGCCGGCCTGGTATGCCGCCAGGGCAAGGGTGTCAATATCAGCGTCGCTCCTGGGCAGGACGAGATTATGGGGGAGCGTGCCGTCGTTGATGAAGCGGATACGGAGCCGGGTTCCCGCCCTGGCCGAGACCCGCGCCGGGGTGAACTCGAGGGTGCTCCCCGACGCGCGGATCGTAATCGTCGTATCGGCCGGCGCCTGCGCGAGGACCAGGCGCTGGTCCCCTGCACCGGGCAGCGAAGCAGCGACCAGCGCAATCCCGGCACCAGCACACAGCACTCTCAGCATGATCTCACGGCACCCGGAATACGTTAGGCATCGTCCAGCGCGCGGCCACCTTGTCGAATGATACGCCGAGAGCCGCCGCCGAGGTCCGTGCCGCCTCGACCAGCGTGGCCCGCTGCTCGGGGGTGAGTTGCGGGGCCCGCTCCTCGGGCCATCCGGTGGCGATCCCCTCGAGCAGCGCCGTGGCCAGTCCGGGGTGCGCCCGCGGGATCGTGTTGATGAGTGACACGACCGGCGCGATCTCGGCTTTCGTGGCGTGCAGCCGGGCGAGGCGCTGCACCACCCGCTTCAGTCCATTGACGGTGATCGAGTCGGTATTCGGCGCCACGCGCTGGAGCATCAGTTCACCCAGAAAGGCGGAACCATGGCCCGCTGCGGCGATCGCGATCGCGTCGGGCATCCAGGGGTCCCGGGCATTGTCGAGCGAGGCGAACAGCTCGCGCACCACATTGGCGCTCCGGTCCGAAGGCGGCAGCTCGGACATGGCCAGCGTCGCCTCGAGACGCACGTGCATGTCGGCGTCGGAGAGGACGGCGTTGGACACGGTATACTCCACCGGCCAGGGGGAGCCGCGATCCGGCAGGATGCCTGACGAGAGGATGTCGGTGAGGAGCTGCGTGTCCCGGGGGAGCATCATGAGCGCGGCCCGGCGCACCGACCCGGCGGGATGGCGCAGCGCGTTCCGCGCCGCCGTCATGGCGTCCGGGTCCGACGGCAGTGCGCCGAGGCCGTGCAGCGTCCACAGTGCGTGCAGCGCTCCCGGGTTGAGGCCTAACGAATCGACCGTGTGGTCGTTCGCGCGGCGGATCAGGGCGGGGACCGCGGCCATCGCCTTCCGCTCGACCAGCAGACGCTG
>DAIUET010000271.1:0-3594 GCA_036845045.1 Gemmatimonadaceae bacterium
AGGCGGACCCATCTGTCAACAGCGGAGCCCGGAATGCGTCGCCGGATGTGGCAGTGCGCGCAGGTGCAGTTGTGGGTCGCTGTGGTGGTTGTCAGCCTGCCGGGTTTGATCGGCTGCTCGGAGGAAGACCGTGACAATGAGCGGTTTCCATTTGAACCGCCGCCGCCGTCTTCACAGGTTCCTGGCTTGCCGCCGGGGTGGTTCGGCGGAAGTGTGCCGACAAACGAGTTCGAACTTGGCCGCGATCTCGCGATCAAGCGAAGCGGAGGCGCCAGCGGCTATCTCCGCTCGAGGGTTCCTGCTCCATCGACCGGCGGCTTCGCCTCAATGACTCAGGCCATCCGCGCGGACTTCTTTCGGGGGAAGCGCGTCCGGTGGTCCGGTTATCTTCGCACGCAGGACGTGGGTGGTGACGGTGCAGGCCTCTGGCTTCGGGCTGACGCCCCCACGGCGACTCTGGCATTCGACAACATGGACCGTCGCCGGGCCGCGGGTACTTCTGAGTGGACGTACGTCGAGGTGGTCGTCGACATCCCGGAGGAAGTGATCGGCCTCGCGTTCGGCGCGCTGCTCGTGGGTCCCGGGTCCGTCTGGTTCGATGACCTCAGGATGGACGTGGTCGGAGAGGACGTTGCCGTGACTGAGCGGCTACCTGCGCCGATCCCTATCTCGAATCCTGACGCAGTCGTTGCGTCGTACAACAGGCTGGGCTTCGGGGCAGTGAATCTCGACTTCGAAGGTGTTGTCTATCCGGAAACGCAGCAGGCGAGTGTCGACTGGTTGCGCACCACCAGTGTGTCCTTCGTAACCGAGGACGCCGACGCGCCGGATGACGATCTCCACCCCGTTCGCGACATGGTCGGCAGCGCGCGGCTGATCGGGCTCGGCGAGGGAACGCACGGCACGCGGGAGTTCTTCCGGATGAAGCACCGGCTCTTCGCGTATCTCGTGCGCAACCTGGGGTTCAACCAGTTCAGCATCGAGGCGTCGCTCCCCGAAGCGCTGGCGGTCGATCATTACGTCCAGACCGGCGTCGGCGACGTCCCCACCGTCGTTCGCGGCATGCACTTCTGGACGTGGAGCACCGAGGAGGTGTATGACCTGGTGCGGTGGATGCGCGCGTGGAACGCCGCGGGGCGGCAGCCGCGCGTCCATTTCACCGGGTTCGACATGCAATTCCCCGCGGTCGCCATGGACAGCGTGCAGGCATTCGTCTCCGACGTGGATGGCTCGCTGGCTGATTCGGTGCGCGCCGCGTACGCGTGCCTCACGCCGTATCGATCAGCCGGTGCCGCGGCCTACCGCGCCCTGACGACGGCGACCAAGGACGCCTGTCGCGCCCAATTGGCGAGCGTCGACTCCCTGTTCGCGCAACGCCTGACGGATTGGTCTGCACGGTTCGGCGGGGATCGGACGACACTGGCACAACGGCTGGCGCGGATCGTGTCACAATGGGAGGACCACGCGCAGGTCACGGAGAATGAGGTGTTCGCTGCCCGTGATCGATACATGGCCGAAAACATCGCCTGGTGGCGTCAACGGTTAGGCAGCGCAGGAATGGTCGCGTGGGCACATAACGGCCACGTCGTGAAAGGTGCCTTCAGCATGGGTGGTCATCTCGCGCGGCAGTTCGGAACGGACTACGTCAACATGGGACTGACATTCAGCGCCGGAACATTCAACGCGTACGGGCAGAATCCGAACGGCGGGCTCACCCCACTCCAGGCGCACTCCGTAACCGGGCCTCAACCTGGATCGATCGAGGCCGTGTACCAGGCAACGGGGCTGACCCGGGCAATCATCGACGCGCGAAAGACTCTGACTGGCGGTCCGGCCGCGACGGCGTTACGCCGCAGCCTTTCGATACGCAGCATCGGTGCGCTGTACGCCTCGACATTCCAGTCTCAGGCTTCTCTCGCCCTGCCGGAAGACTACGACATCCTGATCTGGTTTCGGAACGCCAGCGCCTCACGCCTCTCTCTGGGCTTTTCCGCGAGTGCGCTTCGACATCCGGAGTGACCTCAGTAGAGCACGCGAAGGATCGCGAAAGGCGGCAGAGAACTACCTGCGGCGGCCGTCCGTACCCGGCGTTCCTCCGCGCAGGCTTCGGTGTACTCGGCGGTCAGAATGTGTTGGTCGTTCCCGGAAAAAACGGGTGATCCGATCCAGTCGACGTCAGGGACCGCAGGACTGTGATCAGCGCCCCCGTGCTCCGCGTCCGCGCGAGATGATGGCGCGGGATACGGCCGTCGCCTTCGACGAGCTGGCCGCTATGCCGAACGCGTTCTTCCGTCGGTCCGCCTGACGCCCCATGCCGGGTTTCTGTCCCCCCGCCTTCGCCTGCTCGGCAGCCGCCTTCGCTTCGCGCGCGGCTTTTCGCGCAGCCCGCACCGCGTCGGCTGCCGCCGACTGGGCCCCGATCGCTGCGTTTTTCGTAACCGCTTTCGGCTTTTTTGGCGCCATCGTGTGCCTCCGGGTCGACGTCCTTGATCTCCATCACCGTGGCTGAGCGGCGTTGCTGCCCATCCACGGCGGAACCCTGCGCGCAGCCGGAACGCCGGCAGCGCGCCTGGTGTGTTACGCTGTCACTACTTCCTCGACGGCCTTCCCGGTCGGTGCGAGCTGCTGGATGACCTTGGGCAGGATCTCCACGAGCTTCGTACGCACAATTTTGGTGTCGAGTCCCGACGCCGTCGCGAGCGCATCGATCCGCTCCGAACCGAGGCCCTGAACAATCTGCTCCGGCGAGATCTTCGGTGTGCCGCTTGTGGCGGTCAACGACGTGGCGACGTTCCCCAGGCCCTTGTCCTGAAACAGCTTCACGAGCCCGGAAACTCCACCGGGCATATTCTGCACCAGCTTCATGACTTCCGGAAAGAGCTTCGTGTTCTCATCCGTCATCGTGTCGGCGATTCCCGCCGTTGCAGCCTTGATGTTTTCGATCATTGTACGCCCTCCAGACACTGCGTTTCGTCGGCGGCGACGGCATGGCCGACCGTAGTAGCCTGCCTTGGCGCCGCGCTGTGCGTCGCTGGCCGCTTCGCCGCCAACCTTCAACACTAGCTGGTTCGGTCGATGGGCGCAGGCGCTTGACACGATTCTCTCACAATGCCCTGCCTGACGAGTACCTCACCCTGTAAAGTCAGCCTGGATAGCAACCCCTCGATCGTTATCACGACAGCCGATTGGTCGTCACGTCCACACAGGAGCCACCAGACCCTGCAGTCACGACACGAGGTCAGCGTCGCTTCAGCCGTCGACTCGCAGAGCGTTCACCGGGTCCAGGCGCGCCCCGACGCGCGCCGGGATCACACTGGCCACCAGCGCCACGCCCAGCACCACCGCGACCACACCTAACGATGTCAGCGCGTCGTTCGCCGCCACGTCGAACAGGAGCCCGCTGGTGAGGTGGCTCACCAGGCGCGAAGCCGCCAGCCCGGCGACGATTCCGCCCGTCGCGATCAGCAGTCCCCGTCGCACCAGCATCCGCCTCACATCCTCGCTCCGCGCGCCGAGTGCCAGCCGGATGCCCAGCTCCTGCGTGCGACGCCTCACCATCGTGGCCATCAGCGAGAACAGGCCCACCGCCGCCAG
>DAIUET010000272.1:0-3592 GCA_036845045.1 Gemmatimonadaceae bacterium
CCGCGTGATGGTGAGCGGCGGCGCCGGGCTTGACTGGCAGATCGGTGGTACGAGCCTGTTCCTCGAGAGCCGTTATGACATGGGCCTGAAGAAGGACGAGGAGACGGGCTCCGGTCGCGCGTTCATTCCGATCCTGATTGGTGCGCGCTGGGGTGCTCGCTAAGCGCGAACATCGTTGAAAAAGAAAGGCCCCGCCTGGTGCGGGGCCTTTCTTTTCGTGGCGGTCAGCCCGCCGCGCTGTCGCTCGAGACGTCGCGCTGAAACAGCGTCGCCATCCAGTAATCGCGATTCATCCGCGAGATCACATCGATGGAGATGTCCTTGGGACAGGCCTCCTGGCACTCCCCGAACAGCGTGCAGCCGCCGAAGTGTTCGAGATCCATCTGCGAGACCATCGACAACGCGCGACGTCCGCGCTCGGGCTGCCCCTGCGGGAGGTAGCCCAGGTGCGCGATCTTCGCTCCGGTGAAGAGCGACGCCGAACCGTTCGGGCACGCCGCGACGCAGGCCCCGCACCCGATACACGCCGCAGCGTCCATCGCCGCGTCCGCGTCGGTCTTCGCGACCGGGATCGCGTTGCCATCCCGCGCGCTCCCCGTGTTTACGGAGATGAATCCTCCGGCCTGTACGATGCGGTCCAGCGCCCCGCGATCGACACAGAGATCCCGCAGGACCGGGAATGCCCGGGCGCGCCAGGGCTCGATGGTCAGCGTTTCACCGTCCCTGAAGCTCCGCATGTGCAACTGGCACGTTGTCGTGGCGCGCATCGGTCCGTGTGCCACACCGTTGATCATCATGCCGCAGGTGCCGCAGATCCCCTCCCGGCAATCGTGGTCGAACGCGATGGGTGACTCACCCCGTTCGATCAACCCCTCGTTCACCACGTCCAGCATCTCCAGAAACGACATGTCCGGACTGACGTCGGACGCCACATAGGTCTCGAAGCGCCCGGGAGTGTCCGGACCGGCCTGTCGCCAGACCCTGAGTGTCAATCGCATGGCGCCGGCGCTCACTTGTAGCTCCGTGTCGTCAGCTGGACGTTCTCGAATACCAGGGGCTCTCGGTGCATCGTGGGAGCGGACTGCGCGCCGCCATACTCCCAGGCGGCGACATAGGTAAAACGCTCATCGTCCCGCCGTGCTTCCCCTTCCGGCGTCTGATGCTCGGTCCTGAAGTGCCCACCACATGACTCCTCGCGGTGAAGCGCGTCGAGACACATCAACTCCGCCAGTTCCAGAAAGTCGGCGACGCGGCCGGCATGCTCGAGCGACTGATTCAGCTCGCTTCCGCTGCCCGGCACGGTCACGTTTTCCCAGAACTCCTGGCGTAAGGCGGGCAGTCTTTCGAGAGCGCGCTGCAACCCCGCCGCGTTCCTCGACATGCCGCACTCGTTCCACATCAACGCGCCGAGTTCCCGATGGAAGGACTGGACGGTGCGCTTCCCGCGGACGCCGAGCAGGCGCCGGATCCGCTCGTCAACGAGCCCGAGGGCGGTCTGCACGTCGCGATGCGAATCGTTCACCGGAGCGAGGACAGTGGACGCGAAGTAATGCCCGATCGTGGCCGGTAACACGAAGTAGCCGTCGGCCAGTCCCTGCATCAGCGCGCTCGCACCCAACCGGTTGGCGCCGTGGTCGGAGAAGTTCGCTTCACCCGCGACGTACAACCCGGGGACGGTGCTCATCAGGTTGTAGTCGACCCACAGTCCTCCCATCGTGTAGTGGACGGCAGGGTAGATACGCATCGGTACGCGGTACGGATTTTCGGACGTAATCCGCTCGTACATCTCGAACAGGTTGCCATACCGCTCACGGATCGGGTCTTCGCCCAGTCGGGAAATCGCATCCGCGAAGTCGAGGTAGACGCCGCGACCGCCGGGCCCGACGCCCCTCCCCTCGTCGCACACTTCCTTCGCGGCGCGCGAGGCGATATCGCGCGGCGACAGGTTTCCGAAGCTCGGGTATTTCCGCTCGAGGTAGTAGTCGCGATCCGCGTCAGGGATGTCGACGGGTGAGCGCTGGTCGCCAGCCGCCTTCGGCACCCAGACCCGCCCGTCGTTTCGCAGCGACTCCGACATCAGCGTCAGCTTGGACTGGTAGTGTCCACTCTGTGGAATGCAGGTGGGGTGAATCTGCGTAAAGCACGGATTCGCGAAGGCGGCCCCCTTGCGGTACGCGCGCCAGATGGCGGTCGCGTTGCTGCCCTTGGCGTTCGTACTCAGGTAGAAGACGTTCCCGTACCCGCCGGTCGCCAGAACCACGGCATGACCCGTGTGGGCGCTGACCTTTCCGGTGACGAGGTCGCGCACGACAATGCCCCGGGCGTGGCCGTCGATAACGACCATGTCGAGCATCTCGGTCCGCGGGAACATCCGCACATTGCCGCGCGAGACCTCCTTCTCGAGGGCCTGATAGGCTCCCAGCAGAAGCTGCTGGCCCGTCTGCCCGCGCGCGTAGAAGGTGCGCGAAACCTGCGCGCCACCAAACGACCGATTCGACAGGAGGCCGCCGTACTCCCGTGCAAACGGCACACCCTGCGCGACGCACTGGTCGATGATCTGCACGGAGATCTGGGCCAGCCGGTAGACGTTCGCCTCGCGCGCCCGGAAGTCGCCGCCCTTGATCGTGTCGTAGAACAGGCGCCGGATGCTGTCGCCGTCGTTCTGGTAGTTCTTGGCGGCGTTGATGCCACCCTGCGCGGCGATGCTGTGGGCACGGCGGGGCGAGTCCTGGAAGCAGAAGCACGAGACCTGGTAGCCAAGCTCCGACAGCGTCGCCGCCGCCGAAGCGCCCGCGAGCCCCGAACCCACGACGAGCACGTGGTATTTCCGCTTGTTGGCCGGGTTCACGAGCTTCATCTCGAACCGATGCCGGTCCCACTTGTCGTGGAGCGGCCCGCCGGGAATTCCCGCGTCGAGTTTCACGCGCCTAACGGGTTGGCGTGGTCATGGCTGGCCGCCAATCCAGCCGAACAGCACTGCCACCGGCACGGCGGTGAAGCCGAGCCACAGGGCGACGGCGAAAACGGTCGCGAACGGCCGTGAAAACGGGTTCCGGCGCGGGCGCGACAGGCCCAGCGCGCGTACGGCACTCCACGTCCCGTGATAGAGGTGCAACCCCAAGACGATCATCATGGCGATGTAGAAGACCGCCATGAAACGCTGGCTGCGGAAGGCAAGCACCAGGTTGGCGTACGGGTCGAGATGCACGAACCCGGGCAGCAGCGTGCCCGTCGTGAAGTGGAGCAGGTGCACCACGATGAACAGCGCCAGCAGGATGGACAGCCAGCGGATCGTGCGGGACGCGATGGTAGCGATCTGCGGCTCGCGCATCGCGTATCCGACCGGTCTTGCCTCGGCGCCGGCGCGGGCCAGCTGGAACGCCGAAATCGCGTGGACGATCACCGAAATCACCAGCACGGCACGCACCAGCCAGAGGAGCTCGGGCACGCTGCGCAGGAAACGGGCGTAGGCGTTGATGTGCTCGGGTCCCGCGAAGGCCAGCAGGTTCGCGGTCATGTGCACCACGAGGAACCCGGCCATGATGAGCCCCGTGACCGCCATCGCGATCTTCCTGCCGACGGTCGACGACGC
>DAIUET010000273.1:0-3549 GCA_036845045.1 Gemmatimonadaceae bacterium
GCTGCTGGGTGACGGGGTCACCGTTCGGAACTGGGCGACAGTGACGAAGATTGCCAACCTCGTGAAAGACTAGCGCTGTTCGCTGCTTGTCGCTCGTCGCTAGTCACTGGTCACTGGTCACTGGTCTTACCTCGGGCACGCCATCGCGGCGTTGTTGCTCGTCACCCGGCCTCCCTGCGCCGCCTCGAGAAATGCGGCGATCGGGCAGAGCGACTGCATGCTGAAGCCGTAACGACGGAGCGAGTAGGGCCGGATGAAGACGCTCGCCTCATTCACCGGCAGCGCCGCGACATTGTCGTAGAACAACTGCGACTTGCCATCCTGGAACAGGTACTGCTCCACGTTCGACACATAGAACGCGCTCACGATCGCGCCGCGTTCCCGCAACCAGTCACCAATGGCGCGGATCGCTTTCGGCCCGCCAAAGTCGCCGGACACCGGCACGATCAGGTTCCGCGCGTGCAGGTCCTTCACGAACGCGAAGTTTTCCTCACTCGAGAGGAAACTCCGCGGTACGCCGGACGCGTCATTCGAGTAGCCCGTCAGGTCGGCGAACGTCGACTGGCTCCCGCCGCCTCCGCCTGAGCCCGCCCGGGTGGTGATCAGCGGACCGTAAGCGAAGAAGTGGTCGAACACCCATTTCAACTGCACCGATTCCTCGTCCGTGAACCTGAATCCGTGCGTGCGCATGAGCAGGTCCGTCATGCGGGCATACGTCGTGCGCCACATGGCGCTGTCGGACGGGACGTTCCAGAACGCGTCCCAGATCCCCTGAATGGACGTCGAGGCATCCAGTCCGGGGGGTCGCTTCTTCGAGAAGAGGATCGAGATGAAGTCGGCGCGGTCGCCGGCCATCTCGAAGATCGCCTTGAACATCAGGTGCTGCATCACCGCCTGCCGCCGGATGTCGACGATGAACGCCATCTGCGGGCGGATCGCCGAGATGTACGTCAGGTTCTGCTCGGGGCCGACGCCGAGATAGACACCGCCGCGCGTCCCGTTCTCGCGAAGCATCGTGTACAGCTGGCCGATCTCGCGCTCGTTCGACGTGAAGTTGTCCCGGATGCGGAACTCGCCGCCGGGCTCCGAGATGGATTCGACCAGTGCCCAGAAGTCGGCGTCGCTGAGGCGCTCGGGCAGCCGGGAAGCCGAGCGTCCCGTGTCCTGCGCCACCGCCAGGCGCGGCGCGTGCGCCGCCGGCACGAGGGTGAGCGCGAGAAGTCGCACACCAATGGTCAGCCACCGCGCACGCTGTTGCCTGGTCATGCCTGAAGCCTCCGGAGCCTAACGAAGAATGTACTCGATTGTCGACACGACCCGCACGATCTTGGCCACCTGGCTTCCCTCGGAGATCCCCTGCGCCTGGTCGCGCGGCAGGATCTCGAACACGCCCTGGTTGGCGCGACGGATGCCGGCCAGCCGACTCCGTGAATCGGAGGCGAACTGCTCCGCCGATTCGCGCGCGCGCGCCGTCGCCTCCGCGATCATGGCCGGCTTGAGGTCATTCAGTCCGCGGAAAATGAAGGTCGGACCGCCGCCCTGGTATTCGACCCCCGACGACAGAACGACGCCCGCGTTCACCAGCTCGCCAACCCGCTGGCTCGCCGCGTGTACCCGCGCCGGCGTATCCGACCGCACCACGACCACCTGGCGGATGATGTACCGGTTTCCCGTCATCCCCGGCTGCCGGTACTCGTTCGCCAGGGCATCCACCACCCCGAAATCCTGCAGCGTGACCTGGCTGGTGTCGATCTCGTGACGGCTGAGGAACGAGAAGATCTCGGCGACGTTCGACTGCAACCGCGACTGCGCGCGGGCCAGGTCGTTATCCGCGGCCACCAGCCGCAGTGGCCAGATCGCGAGGTCGGCGTTTACCTCCCGCTCGGAAATCCCCTTCACCGTCACGAAGCGATCGCCCAGGCGCGAACGGGCGAAGCCGTTTCCTGCCGCCCAACCGCCCAGCGCAATCCCGAGCGCCAGCACAATCACCCGAACCAACCACTGGTCTTTCACTCTTCCTCCGCCTGTTCACCGGCACATCCGGAGCCGGACGCCCGGAATCGCTCCCCCCGGGGCGAAACCCCGTCCAGATTACACCGACACACCGGAGTGGATCGCTGATGCCCACCTTTGTCAGGACAACCGACAGCTACCAGGCCGGCGCCCGCACCATGCCGCGCGAGTATTACGCGTCAGCCGAGGTGTATGCTCGCGAGCAGGAACAGGTCTTTGCGCGGCACTGGATCTGCGTCGGACGAGCGCGGGACTTTACCGAACCGGGGTCCTACCGCCTGGCGGACGTGGCCGGGGAAAGCCTCATCGTCGTGCGCGACCGCGCGGGCGTGATCCGGGCGCATTACAACGTCTGCCGCCATCGGGGCACGCGACTCTGCACCGAGGCCGCTGGAACGCTGTCGGAGACCATCCAGTGCCCGTACCACGCGTGGACGTATCGCCTGGATGGCCGGTTGATCGGCGCCCCCCACATGGCCGGTACGCCGGACTTCTCCGTCAACGATTACCCGCTCCACTCGGCATCCGTGGGGATCTGGGAAGGCTTTCTGTTCGTGAACCTGGCGGCGAACCCGGAACCGATCGAGACGGCCTTTGCCCCGCTGACCGGGCGGTTCACGCGGTTCAACCTGCCTGCACTCACCACGGTGCGCCGGATCGAGTACGAGGTGCGCGCCAACTGGAAGCTCATCCTCCAGAACTATTCGGAGTGCCTGCACTGCCCCACGATTCATCCGGAGCTCACCACGAAGCTGCCGTATACCAGCGGCGCCAACGACCTCACCGAAGGGGCCTTCCTGGGCGGGTACATGGAGATCAAGGCACCGCACGAAAGCGCGACGATGAGTGGCCGCGCCTGTGCAATCCCGTTAGGCAGCCTGGCCGGGGATGACCGGGCACGAGCGTTCTACTACACGCTCTTCCCGACCATGATGCTGAGCCTCCACCCGGATTACGCCGTCTACTACACAGTGACCCCGCGCTCGGCGACCAGGAGTCTCGTGACCTGCGACTGGATGGTGCACCCCGATGCGCCGGCGCAGCCGGGGTACAACATCGCCGATGCCGAGGAGTTCTGGGACCGCACCAACCGCCAGGATTGGCACATCTGCGAGCAGAGCCAGCTCGGTGTCATGTCGCGCGTGTACGCGCCGGGCCCCTATTCGCCCCGGGAAAGCGTGCCGGCGGCATGGGACCGCGAGTACCTCCGCGTCATGCAGGCCTGATGGGGGCGCGTCGGGAGGCGGGCAGAATACCGGAGCGCAGCCCCGGCGTTCAGGCCACGCCCCGTGCCACGATTATGGAGACGTTGTCCGTGCCACCGGCGTCCAGCGCCTCGGTCATGAGCTTCTCCGCCATCGCGCGGGCGTCGATCGGCATCGCCAGGACTTCCTCGATCCGTTCATTCGAGACGTGCTTGGTGAGCCCGTCGGTGCACAGCATCACGCTGTCGCCCGGCTCGAGATCGATGAGTCCCACCGTCGGCGTCATCTCGCTTCCGCCGATGGCGCTCGCCAGCGTTTCCGCGGTCCGGAA
>DAIUET010000274.1:0-2515 GCA_036845045.1 Gemmatimonadaceae bacterium
CGGTGATGGTCGATGGTCGCGAAATCGAGCGACTCGAATGGTGCCATCGACAACTGTCTGATGGCCACGTCGGGAGTCACCGCTCCGGTGGACACCTGGTGCAGGAGTTCAATAACGCGGGCGCGATTCACAATCCGGGTCGAACCTCTCGATCGGTGTTCGGCATAGCCCAGAACAACCTGAACCACCACGGCACAGAGCATCCAAGTGACGGCTACGTGACGCCATCGAACAAGCTAAATGCTCTTGGTTGCCCTCAGTTGAAAAGCCTTCACCACGAAGGTCACGAAGGTCACGAAGTCCGGAACCGACTGCCCGTGTTGAGGAGCGTGGCATTCACATTTGAATCGCTCTCCCATGATATCTGAAACAATAACCCGGGAGATCATCCGGGCGTCGCTGAAAGTCCACTCGGCGTTGGGCCCCGGATTGCTCGAGAGCGCATATCGTGCTTGCCTCTCGGACGATCTTGCAGTGAGAGAGCTCCAGGTCCAGGCCGAGGTGCCTTTACCGGTGAGGTACAATGGAATTCAACTTGACATCGGATATCGCATCGACCTGGTGGTCGAAGACATCGTCGTCGTCGAACTCAAGACGGTGAACAGGCTGCTCCCGGTCCACGAAGCACAACTTCTATCATACCTCCGACTCAGCAACCGTCCGGTCGGGTTACTGATCAACTTCCACGCCGCACGATTACGTGATGGCATCAAGAGAATGGTCAACTGAATTGGCTGTGCACCACAAACCAACACGCCCTCGTGACCTTCGTGACTTTCGTGACCTTCGACCTTCGTGACCTTCGTGACCTTCGTGGTGAAAGCTCTTCGACCGACGCGATCAGCTCGCGAGGAGCTCGATCGACGCGCGCTCGGACTGTCCCTTCAGATAATCGGCGAAAATCCCTTCCACCTCACTCAACTCATTCACCGCGTGGAGGCGCCGGCGCAGGTCGGCGGAATCCGGAAGGCCCTTGACGTACCAGCCGAGGTGTTTGCGGAACTCGATCGCGGCCCCGCGGGGATCCGGCTCGTAGGCCAAAGCCATCCGCGCGTGCTTCAGCGCGATCGCGAACCGCTCCTCAACCGGCGGCGTGCCGGGCACCGGAAGGCACTGCAGCATTGCCCGCACCTGCGAGAAGATCCACGGCTGGCCAAATGATCCGCGCGCGATCATGATCGCATCGCACCCGGTCTGACGCTGCATGCGGATCGCATCGTCCGCCGTCTTGATGTCGCCGTTGCCGATCACCGGAATCGCGAGCGCCTGCTTCACCGCCGCGATCTCGTCCCACGCCGCCGCGCCCGTGTACATCTGTGTGCGCGTGCGCGGGTGCAGCGTGAGGGCGCGTGCGCCGGCGTCCTGACACCGCAGCGCGATCCCAACAGGGTCGCGCTTCTCCTCGCTCCAGCCGCTGCGGATCTTCACCGTGACCGGCAGGTGCGTGCCTGACGAGACCGCGCGAATCACGTGCTGCACCAGGTCGAGGTCCTTGAGGCACCCGGAACCGCCGTTGCGCTTCACGACCTTCTTTACCGGACAGCCGAAGTTGATGTCGATGAAGTCCGGCTGGAAGACGTCCGTGACCAGGCGCGCCGCGTCGTGCATCGCGGCCGGCTCGGCGCCGAAGATCTGCACCCCGATCGGTCGCTCGTCAGGCCCGAACCGCAGCTTGTCGAGCGTGGCCGCGTTCTCGCGCCGGATCCCCTCGGCGGACAGGAACTCGGTAACCACGACGTCGGCCCCCCATTCGCGGCAGATGCGCCGGAATGGGGACTCGGACACCCCCGCCATCGGGGCGAGGATGACCGGGATCTGATGGTCGACCGGGTAGGGGAATTTCACGGGTGAAAGTTAACCTCCCGGAACGCGCTGGCGGACCGGGCGGTGACCGGTCAAACTACGTCGTCCTCTTTCCCCCCTGCATGCCTGCTCCGGGCACCACGATTATCGACCGTTACCGTGTCGAGCGCGAGTTAGGCGCGGGCGGCATGGCCACCGTGTACCTGGCGCACGACGTTCGCCATGACCGGAAGGTCGCCCTGAAGGTGCTGCGCCCCGAGCTCGCGGCCGTCATCGGCGGCTCGCGATTCCTGGCAGAGATACGCACCACGGCCAACCTCCAGCACCCCCACATCCTCGCGCTCTACGATTCCGGCCAGACGGAGAACTCCGTGTTCTACGTCATGCCCTTCGTTTCGGGCGAGTCGCTTCGCGACCGGCTGCAGCGCGAGAAGCAGCTGCCCGTGGAGGACGCGCTCCGCATCGCCGGCGAGGTCGCGGATGCGCTGGACTACGCGCACCGGCAGGGCGTGGTGCACCGCGACATCAAGCCGGAGAACATCCTCCTCCACGATGGACGCGCTCTGGTGGCGGACTTCGGGATCGCGCTCGCGGTGAGCCGCTCGGACAGTGCCACCCGGATGACCGAAACGGGAATGTCGTTAGGCACACCGCATTACATGAGCCCCGAGCAGGCCATGGGGGAGCGCGAAATCACGGCGCGCAGTGACGT
>DAIUET010000274.1:2525-3474 GCA_036845045.1 Gemmatimonadaceae bacterium
CAGTACATGAGTCCGGAGCAGGCGACCGGCAGCCGAGCGGTGGAAGCGCGCAGTGACGTGTACGCGCTGGGCTGCGTGCTGTACGAAATGCTCACGGGCGAACCGCCCTTCACCGGCCCCACGGCCCAGGCGATCGTCGCACGCGTCATGACCGATGCGCCCCGTTCGATCGTCGCCCAGCGCCGCACGGTGCCGCCCCATGTGGAAGCGGTGGTGCACCGCGCGCTCGAGAAGCTTCCCGCCGACCGCTTCGCGACCGCCGGACAGTTCGCTGAGGCGCTGCGGAATCCCGCGATGATGACGTCGGCGGGTCGCGGCGGGGCGCCAGCCCGACAGGTGGACGTCCGCGCGAAACTCGCGTTGCCGTTAGGTGCCCTGGCAGTCATCGCGTCACTTCTGGCCGCCTGGGGATGGCTGCGTCCGGCGCCGTCGCCGGTCGTGAGCCGGTATGCGGTGCAATTCGCCTCGTCCGTGTCGCCGCTGGGACTGATGCAGCTGTCGCGCGACGGTTCCCTGCTCGTGTACGGTGGCCCATCCGGCACGGGTGGCGCCGCGACGTCGGCGGCCTTCTCCACCCAGCTCTGGATGAAGGCACGCGATCGCGCCGACCCCGTCCCGATCCCGGGGACGGTGGGCATCGGCGTATTCACGCTGTCTCCGGACGCTCGATCCATTGCGTATGTGGCCGGGACCGGACCAGGCGTCCCCGGGCCACTCAAGCGACTGCCTATCGCCGGTGGCCCCGCAATTACCCTGGCTGATTCCGCGATTCCCTATGGAATTGCCTGGCTCGAAGACGGGACGATCGTGTATTCGAAGGCCCGCGCGGGCAGCATGAGCCTCTGGCGGGTCTCCGAAACCGGCGGAACGGCAACCGAACTGTGGGGCGTCGATTCCACCGGCGCGCTGGCTCTGCCGTCTCCACTTCCCGGCGCGCGTGGTGTGCTGG
>DAIUET010000275.1:0-3469 GCA_036845045.1 Gemmatimonadaceae bacterium
CCGGCTGCACCTGGTGCGGCGAATGCGTTCGCGTCTGCCCGACGGGGGCGATCCACGACCTCATCCCGATGGCGGTCCGCGCGGCGGACGGCACCACCGTGGAACGCATGCGGTCGAAGGACCTGCCCGTCGTCGACCGTGATGTCCGGAGCGTCTGTCCGTACTGCGGGGTCGGGTGCCAGATCGACCTGCAGGTCCGCGACGAAATGGTGGTCCATGTGCGCAGTCCGTGGATCGAAGAGAACACGCCTAACAACGGTTCCACGTGCGTCAAAGGGCGGTTCGGCACGGACTTCATCCAGCATCGCGACCGCCTGTTCACGCCGCTGATCCGCCGGGGTTGGGCCAGACGCGATGGCCGGTGGGTCTTCGACCCCTCGGAGCATGACCGGCACGGGTGGCAGCGGCGCGGCGGACCCTGGGACCTGGTGCAGGAGGAGGCGCACGAAGGCAAGCGACGCCCCCGGACGAATCCACTGAACACGAAGCCCACCGGCATGGATTCCCTCGGCGATCCACGCGACCGGGTCGCGACGCCGAGGTCGTGGTATGAGCCATTCCGCGAGGCGACCTGGGAAGAAGCGATGGAGCTCACGGCCCAGGAACTCGTGCGCCTGCGGGACACACGCGGTCCGGATTCCCTCGCCGTCTTCCAGTCGGCCAAGTGCAGCAACGAGGAGAATTACCTCCTGCAGCGGATGTTCCGAGGCGGACTGGGGACCAACAATGTCGACCACTGCACCCGGCTCTGCCATTCGTCATCGGTGGCGGCGATGCAGCGCGCGATGAACACCAGCGCCGCCTCCGGTTCCATGCGCGAGGTCGAGACCGAGTCAGACGTCATCTTCATCCTCGGCGCGAACACCACCGAGTCACACCCCGTCTTCGGCGCGGCGATCAAGCGAGCCGTGAAACGGGGGGCGACATTGATCGTGGCCGACCCGCGCCGGATCGAGCTGGCGGCACGCGCGCACATCCACCTCCAGCCCGTACCGGGGACGGACGTCGCGCTGCTGAACGGGATGCTGCATCACGTGCTCGCCCGTGGGCTCGAGGACCGGGAGTTCATCGCGTCCCGTACTCATGACTTCGACAAGGTGCGCGAGGCGGTCCTGCCCTACACGCCGGAACGGGCGGAGACGATCACCGGTGTCCCGGCGGCGCTGATCCGTGAAGCCGCCGAGTTGTACGCCCGGGGTCCGCGGTCGGCTACCCTGTGGGCGATGGGCCTGACGCAGCACGCCACCGGTACGGACATCGTTGCGACGCTGCTCAACCTGATCCTGGCCACGGGGATGATCGGGCGGTGGGGCGCAGCGATGATCCCCATCCGTGGGCAGAACAACGTGCAGGGGGCGAGCGACGTCGGCGCCATCCCGATGGTCTACACCGACTACCAGCCGGTCACGGACCCCGCGATCCGTCACATGTACGCGTCGACGTGGGGGGTGCCTGACGAGCGGATCCCGCTCGAGGTCGGCCTCAAGGTGACGCAGATCGTGCAGGAGACGAGCCCGGTCCGCGGCATGTACATCATGGGCGAGAACCCGATCCTTTCCGATCCCGAGGTGTCGCATGCCGAGCACTGGTTCCGCGAGCTGGAGTTCCTGGCGGTCCAGGACCTGTTCCTGACCGAAACGGCGCGTTATGCGGATGTCGTCCTTCCGGGCGCCTCGTTTGCGGAGAAGACGGGAACCTTCGTAAATACGGAGCGGAGGATCCAGCTCTCCCACAAGGCGGTCGAGCCGCCTGGCGATGCGCGGGGCGACCTGGAGATCATCATCGACCTCTCGAACCGGATCGGGCTGCCGACGCCGTTCCGGGACGCGGCCGAGGTGATGGATGAGATCGCGCGCGTGACACCCTCGTGGCGGGGCGTGTCACATGCCCGGCTCGTGGGGAACGGCGGGCTGCAGTATCCCGTCCCGCACGCGCAGCACCCCGGCACGGACTTCCTGTTCGACGACCGGTTCCCGACGAAGGACGGCAAGGCGACGTTCGTCGGCGTCGAGTTCCTGCCACCTTCGGAGCTGCCGGACGACGAGTATCCGTTCATGCTGAATACCGGCCGGCAGATGTACCACTGGCACACGGGGACCATGACGCGCCGCTCGTTTGCGCTCGATGCGAGGGAACCCGGGCCGATCGTCGAGCTGAACCCGGCGGACGCCGCGGCGATGGGAGTGGCCGACGGGGACGAGGTGATGGTCTCGTCGCGGCGCGGTGAGGTTCGCATCTCGGTGCGCCTGTCGAAGCGCGTGGCCCGGAAGCAGGTCTTCATCCCGATGCATTACCGCGAGGCGGCGGTGAACCTGCTCACGAACCCGGAGCTGGATCCGTACGCGCACATCCCGGAGTACAAGGTGTGTGCTGTGTCCGTGGTCCCAGTCAGAGGTCAGAGTTCAGAGGTCAGAGAGTCGCGGTCTTTGGCCACGCAGGCAGGGGACTGAGAGCCTCCTGTCACGGAAAGCTCCTGCGTGCAGCCCCTAGGGGAGTCGCGCGAGTTGGCGTGTCAGAGGAGTGAGGGCGCGCACGGTGCGCGCCAATCCCTAATCAGACGTTTCAAGACAATGACACGGTATCGACTTGCGGCCCTTCTGGCCGTGCCGTTCCTGGCGGCGTGCGGGATCCTTGAATCGAACGAAGGACCTGCTGTCACCCTTTCCGCCGACACCTCACCACTCGATGTGGTGCTGGGCGACACAGTACGTATCGACATTACCGTTCGGAACACCGGTGGTCGCGAAGTCAGCATCGGCACGACCGGATGCAACACGGAGTTCCTGATCAGCGACCTGAATGGAAACGCTTACGTGCCGGCGGAGCGCGTGTACTGCACCCTCGAGCTGCGGGCGCCGACGCAACTGGCGCCGGGGGCCACGCACAGGATTCAGGTGTTCACGACCGGGCGCGTGGTCCCACAGGGATCGCAGCAGGAGCCGTCGATGCTCCCCAGGGGAACGTACCGGTTGCGACCGGTGGTCTCCGTGCTCGTCGGGAACGAATCGGCCGTCCTGGTGACCTCCGACCCGGTGTACGTCACGTTCCGCTGAGCGGTCGTTACCTGAGGACCCCCTTCCACCGTCTCAATAGACCGGGTCGCGCAGGCGTTCGCCTCCCTTCCCCGGTCACTGAGCCAACCGAAGGTGGAAGCGCATGCGTCTGGTCCGATGCGATGCTTGTGGTTCGAAGGCGATACTGGCGGCGTCACAGTGCCCCAAGTGCGCGGAGCCGCTGTACGTGCGAGACAGTCGTGGCAACGACGTCCCACTCTCCCGTTGCCGCACCTGCGACACGTACTACCCCCGCACGCGGGGCAGTTGTCGGTGGTGCTCGACCGAGCAGCGACCGACCGGCGTACCGCGATGGGTGGCCGGAGCGGCGGCTGCCCTCGTCGTCGCCGTGTCCGCCCTCGGCATTGCGCGATTGGTGCCGTCAGGTAGCCCCGCGCCCGTGCCTAACGTCGCTG
>DAIUET010000276.1:0-3420 GCA_036845045.1 Gemmatimonadaceae bacterium
CCCTAGTCCCTAGTCCCTAGTCCCTAGTCCCTAGTCCCTAGTCCCTAGTCCCTAGAGTCCCCAGTCACTGGTTCCCTCTCAGGATTCCCGACCGGACCCGGATCGCCTGGGGTGACGCGTTCCGGTCGAAGAGGATCGTCTCCACGGTCCGCAGGCGATTCCGCACCGGAAGGTTCAGGGTGCGTTCCTCGCCACCACGCCGCACCACCAGCGGCAGCGTCTGCCCCTCGCTGCGTGCATAACGAGCCCGATACCGGGCGCCGAAATCCGGGTCCGACACGTTGATGTCGCCGATCCGCACCAGGTAGTCCCCCACCTGGACGCCGGCCAGTTGCGCCGCGCCGTCCCGCTCGACATCCATCACCATCACGCCGCCCGAGTCGACGTTGGTCGAGACGCCGATCCACGGTTCCCGGAGCGAGTCCACGTTGAGCCGCAGCCCGGCCATCGGCAGCACGGTGGCCCACGGGAAGGGTTCGCGCCCGTCCACATAACGAGCGTTGAAGTCCGTGAAGGAGCGCCCGCCGGCCGCGCGCGTCACCGCCCCCCACCAGTCCTGCGCCGTGAACCCCCGCCCCGCCTTGAACGTCGACTGGTAGACCTCGCGCATCACCGTATCGAGTGAGCGCGCATTATCGCTGGCGTCGCGGATCATGACGTCGAGCAGGAAACCCGCCAGCGATCCCTTCGGGTAGTAGATGTAATGCGTCCCGTCGGTTGGCCGCACCCAGGAATTCAGCGACGCATCCTCGAGCGCGATCTCCGGCGCCTGCTGGACTTCCCCCCGCTTCCCGGTCACCAGCGTGAGGAACTCCGCCGAATCGATGATGCCGCCGCGGACCTGCGCGACGTCGGCGTAGTAGTCGGTGATCCCCTCGCTGACCCAGAGCCACGGCGTCGGCTGCGTCCGGTCGTACCGGTACGGCACCATCTCGGCCGGACGCATCCGCTTCACGTTCCAGAGGTGGAAGATCTCGTGCGCGGTGATGGACGGCAGGAAGTCGTGGCCGACGATGTACGGGGAGTACACGCCGATGTGTGAATTCTGGTGCTCCAGCGCCGACGCCCCCGTCAGCGAGGAGTCGAACAGGATCAGGGTCGTGTAGGACGGAATGGGCATCTCACCGAAGACGCGTACCATGGGAGGCACCATGCGCCGGACCTGGTCCCAGAATTTCTCACGATCAGCACCGCTCATGATCCCGCGCGGGTACGTCGCCGTGCGGAACATCGTTTCCCCGATCTTCACGCTGTCCACTTCCAGCGGCCCGACAAAGAAGGGCATGTCCACCAGGTCGTGGTAGTTGCTGGCCGTCCAGGTATTCGGAGCACTGCCCGGCGTCATGCCGGTGACAACCCGCCAGTTCCCTTCGGTGCTGACGGTGACGGTTGCGGCGAAATCGGTGGAGCGCCCTTCGGGATACGGGAACAGGTTCGTTCCATTGAAAAAGGAGAATTCACGATTCGCCCACGACATCGCGTTATCCATCGAGTCCGCGGCGTACGTGAAGGTGAGCGTGATCGTGCGCGCCCCATTTGGAATGACCCGCCACGTGTCGGGGTCCGCCTTGTCCCACCGGGGGGCGCCGCCATCGCCCGTCACGGAAAGGCCCGTCACCTTGCGGATGAAATCGGAGATCTCATAGGCCCCCGGCGTCCAGGCCGGCAGCGAGAGCAGCACCGGCTCGTTGCCGGCCACGTTGAACATCATCGAGACGCGTAGCGTGCGCGTCGCTGCGGTCGTGCGATCGAACGTGACCGCGTAGCGCACGTTGGTGATGGGCGCCGACACGGTGCCGGGGACGGTACGCTGTGCATCGATGGAGCCCGCGGGCCACGCCGGCAGGGAGGCGAGGGACGCGCCGAGCACGAGCAGACGCATTCGGTTCACGGGACGGGGGTGAGGGAACGCGAAGTCTAATACGGATTCCGTCGTTCGATGCGAACGGCCGCGCCCGCACCATTGATAGATCGTGGCGCCATCATGCATACTCGACACCGCCTCGCGCACCGCTTTCTCAACTCGTCATGACCAATCCTCGTTCCGTCCTCGCGCCGTTCGGTACGTCGCTGATGGTCGCCGTCCCGCCGGCACTGGTGCCCGGGAGGAACGGGCCGGCCATGTGTCCCGGCGACCGCGCCGTCTTCCAGACGCCGGTGCGATGAGCCCCCTTCATGCCATCCGCCTGGCCATGATGGGCGGCGTGCTCCTGTTCGGCGGGGTGTCGTGGTTCCTGACCCGGAACCCCGAATGGTCGGCGCCCGAGCCGGGCATGGCTGAACAGCTCGCGGGCATCGCGCGGATCACCTGGATTGTCGTCGGCATCACGCTGGTCGTGATGTTCCTCAAGTTCAGGGACTCGAACACGGTCGCGCGCGCCAGCAGCGTCGCGATCCTCGCCTGGGCGTTAGGCGAAACCCTCGCGCTGATGGGTGGCGTGGTGTTCTTCCTCACCGCCGTGCCAGGGTGGTACGTCGCCGGCGTCGTGGCGCTCACGTTGACCTTCGTGGCCTTCCCGGCGCCGGCGAGCCGGTGATGCGGGTGGCGGCCCTCCTGCCGGCCGCGACCGACATGGTGATCGCGCTGGGCGCCGGTGACCAGCTGGTCGCCGTGACCCACGCCTGTACCGTGCCGGCCCGATGGGCTGGTGTGCCAAGGGTCACCCGCAGCCGGCTGGCCGTCGCCGGCGCGTCGGAGATCGACGCACAGGTCAGCGACCTGTCGGCGGCCGGCGCCCCGCTGTTCGACCTCGACGAGCGGCTCCTGGCTGCGCAGCGACCGGACGTGATCCTGACGCAGGCCGTCTGCGACGTGTGTGCCGTGCGGGACGAGGACGTCCGGGCGGTGGCGGCACGCCTCGCGCCGGCACCGCGCGTCACCACGTTAGGCGCGTCGACCGTCAATGGGATCCTCGACGACATCACCACGGTGGGCCGGGCGCTGGACATCGCGGGCGAGGCCGAGGAGCTGGTGGCCGGGCTGCGCAACCGTATGGGCACGGTCCACCGGAAGCTGAAGGCCGCCAGGACGCGGCGTCCCTGCGTCCTGGTCCTCGAGTGGATCGAACCGGCATTCACCGCCGGTCACTGGGTGCCCGACATGGTCCGCCGCGCCGGTGGCCGTGAAATGATCGGGCAGACCGGCAAGGTGTCGCGCCGGATCAGCCTCGAGGAGTTGCACAACGTCAACCCCGACGTCGTTCTGGTGGCTCCCTGCGGATACGGCCTGGCGGCGGCATTCGACGAAGCGGCCACCCAGGCAGGGAAGGAATGGTGGCCATGGCCGCGATCAACGCCCGTCTGGGTGCTGGACGCGAACCGGCTTGCCTCGAGCCCGGGGCCGGGGGTTGTCCATGGCATCGAAGTCCTCGCGGCGATTCTTCACCCGGAGATGTTCGGCGATCCCTCGCCGCGCGACGC
>DAIUET010000277.1:0-3386 GCA_036845045.1 Gemmatimonadaceae bacterium
TCGAGATGCCATAGCTAATCTCCTCTCGCCGGCTCAGACCGCGCGGTCAGTTGGGGACGAACTCGACTTCCTTCTTGTCCGGCAGGACGATCGAACGGAGGAACCCGATGGTGGCGCCGTTGATCGCCGGATTGAACGTGACAGTGATCACATCGCCCGACTTGACCGCGTCGGCCCGGCGACGAGCCCAATACGACCACGGCGACGAACGTTCGCGTGTTCCTCGTGAGCTTCCGAAGATTTTGCCGAACCGAAACGGGATATTTCTGCTGGCGGAGTGTACCTCCGGTTTCCTCGCGGATCCACCGTACGAAGGATGCACGGAAAGGAGGGCGGAATGAACCTGGCACCCCGGCCCACGGCCGGGATGCCCATGGTTTCGCGGGAGCCGATCAGCGTCTCGATGCGCGTTCGCGCAACAACCGGCCGGTCTCCCGGAAACACTCGTACGACAGATGCGCCTGGACGAGATCGTAGGTCAGCGAGCGCCGCCATACGGACGTGAAAAACCTGGCGAGTGCGGACGTGACCTCATCGTCCGCGTAGGCAGTCAGGATGCGTTCGAGCGTCTCGCCGCCTTTCGCGCGAGGCGTTCGCACGAGGCAGGTGGCAAGCAGGGCGCGGAGGTCGTCCGCACGCCGCCAGCCCAGCGGTCGATCGTCGTCGTGGCTGGTTTCGAAGTCGAACCAGTGCGCGACGCCGCCCTCGAGATCGACCAGTACGTTCTCCGCCATCGCATCGCCATGGGTAAATCCGTAGCGATGGAATTCGGCAAGGGCGACCGCCGCCCTTTCGATCGCCCTGCCGCGGACCGGCGGCTTCAACGCCGGATCCTCGAGCAGCGCCGCGAGGGTCTTCCCGGGAAGAAATGGCAGGACGAGCACCCCGCCGGTGTCTACTCGAACTGAGCCACCACGGAGGTGCAGGTTGATCCGCCGCTCCCGCTCCTCCCACTCTCGCTGCGGCAGGACCTGCACGCCTGAATTGAGGATTCCGGCCAGCAGTTCGTTCATCCAGATGAGGACGGGTGCATAGAAACGCCGACGCTTCCGCACCAGAAGCTCGCCGTTCTCGTACATGATCCTCTCTGTAATCGAGGATGTCGTCGACGATCTGACAGTGCATGGCCATTCGGAACAACGCCGCCACGTCGCCGTCACAATAGGTCGCCTGGATGCCGTCCTCGAGGCACTCGGCGTCGAGCGCGATCGCAGCAATCGTTGCCAGCGACAATCGCGCCACCTCCTCGCGGTAGGCGCGAGCCTCGGCGAAACGACAGCGTTCCCCGCCAATTGCCGGGCGTCGCGATTCCAGCTCGCCGAGCCGGCGGAGGTACTCCGTCTTCCAGGTTTCCAGGCCGGCCTGCTCCACTCCGCGCCGCAGCGCCTGGTACTCGGCCGCGCAGAGTGGCTTGCGGTCCCACACGGCATTCGTGCAGGCCTGAAAATCGAGGAAGGTCGCCAGGTCGTTCCGCCGCTGCCGCGACAGCGGATGCGAGTGCCGCAGCGTATGAATGGTGTCGAGCGCGACCACGCACAGGACCCGCAATGGAGTGGCGGGCGCCGCGCAGAAGAAAAGCGGCAGATTGCGCAGCAGGCAGGTAATGGCCACGAGGCTCGCCCGCAGCCGTCCGGCGCGGGCGGTTGTGTCACGCCCTGCGGACCCGGTCAGACAGAGCACAGCACGACCTCGCGGGGACACCTCCAGCGAACGGGGATGAGATCGCTCACGCCGCGACTGACCACGAGCCGCGTCGATCCTCGTTGATGGCTCAGGAAGCAGTGCGGATACAGCATCGCACCAGGAAACAGGCGGTCCTTGAATTCCCATGCAACGACCTGGCAGCCGTGCAGATGGCCGGCGAGGATCAGGTCGTAGCCGGCGTTCCGCCGTTTCTTCCATATCCGCGGATTGTGGGCGCACAGGATGCGGATGTGGCCATCGACGGGCGCCTCGGTGGCGGGGCCGCAGATCGCGATCACCCGATTTCCCTGTACCACTCGGGCAGCCCCTTGATGAATCCAGTCGCCGCCTGCACGCTCCACGGCTTCGCGGACGCGATCCATGCCGATACGGCGGTCGTGATTGCCGCCAACCGCCAGCACTGGTGCGACCTCGCGAAGCCCGCCAATCAGGTCATGCAGACGGCCCAACTGCGAGGAACAGTCCACCAGATCGCCGCCCAGCAGCACAGCATGGGGCGCACACCGAACGGCGGCATCCACCACCTGCCGGCTCAGCGTGTCGGAGCGACCCTTCCGCAAGTGGATATCGCTGACATAGAGCAGTCGACAGGCGTCGGGACGCGTCGAGAGGCGCTCCTCGCGGATGAACAGGGGCCGGCGCAACCCGATCTCCAGCGCATCGAGGGACAACGGCCAGGGCGAGTCCAACAGCAGCCTGGCACTTTGCCTCAATCGATGCCTCCGAAGTGTGAGCGCCAAGCGGCGCCTCCTCAACGGCGCGTTGCCCGACCCGTAGGTCGATGGCCCCTGGCGGAAGACGGTCGCCGGATTCCAACCTCCCTGAAAGTGACGCAGAGCGCGGCCGGAAGTCCTCACGCTTTCGTGAGCAACTCGTGAGATTCGGATGACGGCACGGCATCCGCCGGCGCGGGAGCCGCGCGAGCACATCGCTGACTTCGATCGCTGTGGCCGGCAGGCGCGTGTGCGTCGCCGCCAGGACGTGAACCGCGTGGTCTGGGGGGAGGGCTGACTCGATCGGGCGGGGATTGAGGGGACGCTGATCGATCTCGATCAGCGTCCCTCGGTCGCGTGATGATTCTTCCCGCGTTAGTGCCCGCGTTAGTGCCGAAGCTGATTGTCGATGTCGTTCGTTTCGTAGACCTCGCAGTGCGCCCGCTCCGCGACGAATGCGTTCCCGTTGCCGAGACGCAGAATGCGCGCCGGCATGACCCAGGGTTCGACAAACGACTCGGGGTCGTGGATGGTCATTTCGTGCAGGATGTCATTGCCCGTACGCGTGAACCGTTCGACGATCCGCATGTCGCCGGAGTGGAACAGGCCGCCGCGTCCCAGCCATGTCGAATCGACGAAAGAAATCGACTCGACGACGAGGGTGTCGCCCTCCCACTTTCCGATGCCGTACCCAAGATAGGTTGCCTGCCTCGCCTGGTTCGGATTGTGCTCACCGCCATTCGTTGGGATCATGCGATATTCCCTGTTTCCGCCGCCGTAATCGCTATACGTATAAAACAGGGTAATGTCGTCGACCGTGTGGAAGATACGACGGGGCTCGCCCTGCCGTGGAATCCCCATCGGCTGGCACGTCATGATCGGATCGAACTTGTTCGTCCACATGTCGAGCTCTTGGACTTTGTCCCAGAACTCGGGTCTGTAGATCGGGCCGTGTATGTTCATCCAATA
>DAIUET010000278.1:0-3376 GCA_036845045.1 Gemmatimonadaceae bacterium
CCTCGTCGGCGCGCCGCGCGCGATAGCCGTGTTTGCGGAGCGCCTTCACCGCGTCCAGCGAAAAGACGCAATAGGGACCGCGGCAATAGGCCAGCACCTCGCGCGATTTCGGGAGCTCCTTCATGCGCCGTTTCAGCTCCTCGATGGGGACTGACAGCGCGCCGGGTACGTGGCCGGCCTCGTACTCGCTGCGCGGGCGTACGTCGATGATCGTGGCGGAGCCGGCGCGCAGCCGGCGACGGAGCTCGCTCAGCGTGACGGGTTGCAGTTCGTCCTGACCGTGCAGGAAATGATTGACGACCTGTTCGACCTCGGCGAGGCGTTCGCGGCCAAGCTCCTGGAGGGCGCGAAGGAACGGCGCGATGGGGCCATCGGCGTGTTTGTAGAAGACGTACGTGCCTTCCTTCCGCGTCTCGACGAGCCGGGCCTCGCGCAGCACGCGCAGATGGGCCGAGGTGTTCTTCACCGGGGTCGCGATGGCCTCGGCAAGTTCCTCGACGGTCTTTGGCCCCTGGCCGAGGAGATCGAGGATTTCGACGCGTCTGGGGCTGGCGAGGGCGTGCCCGATGCGCGCGAACTGCAGGTACAGCGCGTCCTTGAACTCCCGGTGGGACATGTGGCGGGCGGGCGGTTGGTCTTGACTATTCTAACGGCCGTTAGAATATTGGTCCATTCGCGCCACGTCAAGCGGGCGGCCGTGGGCCTGCCCTCAACGCCGAAGCATGGAGGGCCGATGGTCCCGGTCACCAGGAACGTTCCCGGCGCCGCGCAAGCCATCGACGGCCTCGATCGCGACGAACTCCGCCGCGCCATCCGCGAGGAGTACGCCGTGGTCGCCACCGAACCGGCCCGAGGATTCCACTTCCACACCGGGCGGCCGCTGGCGGCACTCCTCGGCTACCAGCGTGACTGGCTCGATGGCATTCCCGAATCGACCATCGCGTCGTTCGCCGGTACCGGGAATCCATTTGCGCTGGGACCGCTGAACGCCGGGGAGTTCGTCGTGGACGTGGGGAGCGGCGCGGGAATCGACAGCCTCATTGCGTCAAAGATGGTGGGAGCAGCCGGGCGCGTGCGCGGCGTGGATATGACCGACGAAATGATCCGGCGTGCCACGGCCAGCGCCGCGGAGATGAACGCAACCAACGTCGAGTTCACCCAGGGCTATGCCGAGCAATTGCCTGTGCCGGATACCTGGGCCGATGTGGTCATCTCGAACGGCGTCCTGAACCTGTTCCCGGACAAGCTGGCAGGCCTGCGCGAGATGGCTCGTGTCTTGAAGCCCGGCGGCCGATTGCAGATCGGTGACATTCTCGTTTCGAAGACCGTCCCGATGTCCGCGAAACGCGACATCGGTCTCTGGAAGGGTTGAATCGCTGGCGCTCTGCTGGAGGCGGAGCTTCACGCCACGGTCGTGGCGGCCGGATTCGCAGGATTCGAGATCACCTGGCGTGCCGATGTGTTTCAGGGCGCTCCTCAGTCGTCGAGCGCGGCACAGTTCGGCACAGTCGGGATCAACTTCCGCGCCCGAAAAGCCGTGAGTGAGGAGGAATGGGCCCGGGAGCTCGCGATCCTGACCTGCGCGATATGACCTGCCCGACGTTCCGCCGCACCGCGTCCGTTCGGTGGGACCCTCGCGATGATTGAAAAGGTCTCCCGGGACCGCTACGTTCCCTCTAGCAGCGCCCGGCCTGGCAGGGTCGGGCGCTCGACTTTTCCCCATCCGACGATGATCGAGGAACTCAAGCGCAAGCTCGGCGACGAAGTTGAGCGGCTCAGTCATGAGCTGAACGTCGTGCTGCCCAACGAGATCCGCAAAGCCGTCGAGCATGGAGACCTTCGCGAAAACAGCGAATACAAGGCCGCACTCGAGCGACAGCAGTTCGTCCAGGCGCGGCTCGGCCAGCTCCGCCAGCGCCTGTCGAAGCTGTCGCAGATCGACATGAGCCAGATCCCGCTCGACAAGGTCGGGCTCGGGTCACGCGTGGTCGTCGAGTGCCAGGAAACGACCCAGAAGGAGACGTATCACCTCGTGTTCGGGGACTCCGAGAACTTCGATGAGGGACACGTCACCATGTCGTCACCGATCGGCAGGGCACTGATCGGAAGAGGCGTTGGCGATAATGTCCTGTTGAAGCTGCCGGCCCGGACGCGTCGGCTGATTATCCTGGAGCTGCGGACGATACACGATCGTGAAGCGTGACGAGTGAGATTGGCGATCGCTCGTCGCGCGTCGCCGATCGCTGGTCTCGGCTCAGTGGCACCTGCCCCTGCCCCGGTCCCAGACCCGGCCGGTGACGTCGAGAAAGGCATGCTGGTATTCCCCGCTGCCTAACGTCACCTTGAGCACGCCGAAGTGACCCTGAACGCGGGCCGCGGAGTTGCGTGCGTACGGCCGGCGAAGCCCGCGGAGCGTCCCGCCTCCGGTGCCGACGAGGAACTGTGTTACGCCGCGCAGCGTGTCGAGCGTCGCGTTGGGGCCCTGCGGCAGGAACCGTTCGTAATGATGGTCGTGTCCGGCGAACACGAGGTCGACGCCGGCGTCGTGGAGGATGCGCCAGATCGGCTCCATGCGTATGACCCCACCGTGCGTCCCGGAGCTGAACCGGGGATGATGCCAGTACGCCACCGTGCACCGCGTGGGGTGCTCTGCCAGGTCCCTCCGCAACCAGTCCTCCTGCGCCCTGCGCTCGGCGGCCGGCACGCGAGGCGAGACTGCCAGCACGCTGTTCAGCACGACGACATGCCACTCCCCAGCCTTGTAGCTGTAATAGCCCTTCCCGGGCTCGCCGGCGCGCGCACCGAAATACCGGTAGTATGGCGCTGCCCAATCTGTGTCGTGCTCGTGGTTGCCCGGCGAGGGGCGGATCCACTTCATGATTCGCCGGGTTGGATCGCCCCATGACGGCGTGAAGCATCGTTCGAAGTCGCGCGCGCTCCCCCTGGGATAGACGTTGTCGCCCAGCGTGAAGACATGATTCTCCACGCCGGCCGCGCTGTCCGCCTTGAGCACGCTGTCAACCAGTTGCGCGGTGGCTTCATCGCCGGTGGAGGTGCAGGAGGCGATGTCGCCGGTGCCGATCAGGACGGCCGCGCCGGCAATGGCGACCGCGGTCGCCGGAGCGTCAGCGGGCGGTAACGAGACTTCCACCCTCGGCCCGCAGGCGACCAGCAACACCAGGGCGAGGGCGCGGTAGCGATGCTGGCCCACACCGGGCCTGACGAGAGAGGCTGAAGCCCGTTCCACGTTAGGCGTCGAATGGCGGCCTACGCCGGGCAGCGGGCGTCGAGGATTTCCTGGAGGCGACTGTTGATCGTCTTGGCCCACAGGCGCTGAACGGCCCGGTCAAGCTCCAGTCCCGGAGGGAGTCCGGTC
>DAIUET010000279.1:0-3369 GCA_036845045.1 Gemmatimonadaceae bacterium
CGCCGACGCGAGGTCCAGCACCTCGTCCCCGATTGCCGCCCCGACCCGCCAGGCTTCGTCCGCATCACGACGTCGAAAGATGCCTAACGGGAGATTCTGGATGGGGAAGTCCGTCGCGGCGTCGGCGGCCGACTCGACCCAGGACACGAGGTTGGTCCGATGGGTCTCGTTGATCACGGGCGTCGTGAGGCCTCGAGACCGATTTCGGCCATCGGCTCACGGAACGAGCACGAGCCGAAACCCACGAAGAAGTTCGCTCGCGCATCGGCCAGTTCTTCAACGGTCAATCGTTCGTCGCGCCACTGCAGCCCGGCGTCCGTAAACGCGAACGCCCCCAGCGTGTGTTCCCCGAGCGAGCCCAGAACAACCTCATCGCCACGGCCATGCCAGCAGAGCGCTGCCGCGACCGCGACGTTGAGGAATCCGAACATCTCACCGGTTGGCGGCGACGGCTCGTAGGTCAGCCGGTACTCGCCGCGTACTGCGTGGTGGAGGCCGGCGGTCGCCTTGAATCGCAACCCCGCCCTGCGGCACACACCAAGGAAGTCGAGGACCTGAGCTGGTGTCGGAAACGCGTCGGTCGTGACGCCACCGGTCCTGATCTTGGCCGCGAGACCTCCTCGGGCCATGACGGTCGCCATCGGAGCGAAGTCCTGCAGCGAAGTCGGTTCCACAAAGACCTCGAGACCGAGGGATGCGACTTCGGCGGCGATCGCGGCGTCGTCGGGCGTGCTCGCCTTGCACTCGACTGACTGCACGACAAGTTGCCCCTCCCCGGCCATCGCGTCGCGCAGGCGATCACCATCCTCCGGCGACGCCAGCACGCTGAGGTGCCACGAGTCCTGTGGGTCCGCGGTGGCCCTTACTGCAGCCTGCAACTCCTCCCATCGCGACAGCGGTACCACGAACCGGCCAAGGGCCCAACGGTCCGCTGCCACGCGATGCCGAGCGTACTCCGCCACCGCATCGGCCATGCTGAGCGACGCGGGCGGAAACAGGCCGGCGTAGTCGATCGCCCCGGCGAGCAGGGTCTGGCAGCCGAGCGGAGTGCTCAGCGCCCCCCCCCGGCCGCTGCCGGCGCGTACCGCGGCCGCAGGCGCTCCATCAGCTTCTTCCCGGCCTCTGTGTGCGTCGCCACCCATTCCGCGTTGTTGAACTGGACGCCCGTCTTCTGCGCCCGCACCTCGACGAGCCAGGGCTCCATTTTCGCGTAGACCACCATCCCCTCGCCGGTGCTCTCCAGCGCGAAGTCGGGATGCAGAATGCCCCACTTCATCATCCCGTAGACCATTTCCCAGTATCCGACGACCTGCCGGAGTGCTGCGTTGAGCGGGTGATCCTGCTTGAGAACGGCGACGGCTTCTTCGGCGTTCGCCGGGCGAAAACGCGCATGGATGGCGGCTCTCGACTCACGCATCACCGCCTCCCGCCGAAGGTCGTACAAGTGCAGGATGAGCTCCGCGTCGTGTTGGTCCGGGTATTCCTTTCTCAGCACCGTGTATCCTCTCCGGCTCGGTCAGTGGGCTCGCATTATGGCCAGTTCAACAGGCGATTCGCCAGCGCCGGCGGACACAACGAGTGACCAAATACGCGCCCACCGGGTATGATCCCGTGCCCAACTGTAAGAGGACTAGCACCATGCGGCGCATCATGCACCTCATCGTCCTGCTGGGGCTCTCGCTGGCGGTGGCCGACTGCGCCCCCCGGCGCAGTGCAGGCACTACGCCCCAGGACCAGACGATCCTCGTCGTCAAGAACGACAACTACCTCGATCACAACATCTACCTGCTGCAGGGAGCGCAACGGGTACGCATGGGAACGGCGCGGGGCCTGGCGACGACGCGCTTCACGATTCCGCGCCAGTACGTGTTCGGCGTGAGTGTCCTGCAGTTCCTGGCTGACCCGATCGGCAGCAACGTCACGCCGATCTCGGAACGCGTCAATGTGGCCCCGGGAGACGAGGTCCATCTCCTGATCAGGGGATAAGCAACCGGGCCGCGATCCATCGCGGCCCCGGAGTCCTAGCGGCGCGGGATGACGTTCGGGATCAGTGACGGAGGACGTGGATGCCGCGGACAGTGACCGGGGTCCGTGGTTCCACCTCGCAGGACCACGCCAATCACCGTCCCCATGTCGGGGCCGGGATCATTTCCGCGCCATCCGTCCCCACGCGTCTCGACAGCGGCTGGGAGCGGAGCCTCACGGGCGATGACAGACGGTACCCGTGGTGTGTTCACCTCTTCGGTGACCAACACGGGCGAAACGGTCTCGTCGATCGCGGCGGACGTTGGCGTGGAATCGCTCACCACGGCGGTTTCCTCAGGCATCACCGCCGATTCGGTTTTTTTCGGGACGGAGGCCTTCGGCTTCACTTGTTCGATGTCCGACACGAAGCGCACCACCTGATAATTCTGCGTCGAGTTGGCGAGATCCTGCGCGCGGGTTCTCGCCTCCTCCAGCGCCGCCGTTGCCGAGCTTCCCGGCTCCGCGGATTGGGACGAGGGACCGCACGCCGCGGCCGCCAGCAACGTCAGGGTGAATCGCGCGCCCAGGTTCCGTATCATCGGGTCTCCCGCGTTCTACCACGTTAAACTCTGCCAGCCATCGATGCCGTTCGCAATCCCGCCGAGCAGCCATGCCCCCCTACCGAACACGCCACCGCCTTGACGCCCTGATAGTACTCGCCGGGCTCGCCTGTTCCGCCGCTCAGCCGGCGCGTGACGAGCTGTCGGCTGGTGAACGACAATCGATCGCGGACTCCATTCGGGCCCTCCTGGCCGCTGCCTACGTCTTCGACGGGTCCGACCCGGTACCTCGTTTCATGAAACTGTACGCCGACACCGGCCAGGTCGTGTCGGCTGCCTCGGGGGGATTCACGCTGTCCAGAGACTCGCTGCAGCGCGCGCTGACGACCTTCTGGAGCACCACCGGGCGGTACATGCAACAGCCAACGTGGACGTGGGGCGCCATGGCGATCGACGTGCTGTCGCGTGACGCGGCCGTCGTGACCGCCCGGTACACCATCCCGCACTGGACACCCGAAGGGCGTCCTCATGTGCTCGGGGGCGCGTGGACGTCCGTCTGGGCGCAGCGGAACGGGCGCTGGGCGATCGTGCAGGAACACCTGTCCGACCTGCCACGATCCGTGGCCGAGCGGGTCGAGGCCACGATGCCGGCGGCGCCGCCGCCGACCCCGCGCTAGCGCCTAACGCATCGCCGCGCAGCCGCTGTCGACGGGCGTGGGCGCGCCAAAGCGCGTCTGGACGGTGCGCACCCCACCCTCCGGATCGAGGATGAGTGTGACGAGCCGATCGTATTCCGCCTCGCACAGATCGGGAAACTTCGGTCCGCCGAGGGCTTCCACGATGG
>DAIUET010000280.1:0-3352 GCA_036845045.1 Gemmatimonadaceae bacterium
GATGATGGGTGCCGATCACGAGGAGACAATTGGCGAGTGGTCCGAGAGCGTCGATGATCCACGGCCGCCGGTGTTCATTCTGGTCTGCAAGAACACGAAGATCGCCGGCACCGTTTACGACTGGATCGCCGAGGGTAAGTCGCCGGCGGGCATTCCCGACAGCCATCTGGGCGCGTTGAGGAACACCCCAGAACAGAAAGTCACCATTCGCGTCGATTCGAAGGTCGTTACGGAGACGGACAGCGGCCACGCCGGGGCAGATCGCGACCAATGGATGCGGCACACGCTCGACACGGTGGGCAAGCTCCGCTGGCCCTCGGACAGTCAGGGTCGGCAGATCTATCCGGAAGGATTCGAGGCGCTGGCCACAAAACTGGACATGCCCCTCCACCCACCCGGGCGCGATATCCGGTGCATCGTTTCGGTGGGCATGCTCACCGAAGGGTGGGATGCCAATACGGTCACCCACATCATCGGCATCCGGCCGTTCATGTCTCAGTTGTTGTGCGAGCAGGTGGTCGGGCGTGGGTTGCGACGGGCGAGCTACGAAATCGACGAAACGACAGGACACTTCCGGGAGGAGGTGGCCCAGGTGTTAGGCGTGCCGTTCGAGGTCGTGCCGTTCAAGGCCACGCGCGGCGCGGTTCGACCGCCACCGGTCAAGCGTTACCACGTGCATGCTTTGCCGGAGCGCGCGCACCTCGAGATCCGGTTTCCACGCGTGGAGGGATACACCCAGGCGATACGGCACCGCATCAGCGTCGACTGGGATCGCGTGCCGCCGATCGTTCTCGATCCGCTGCGGATCCCGCCGGAGGCTGAAACACGCGGCCTTTCCTTCAACACGCAGGGCAGACCGACGATCACCGGCCCGGGTCGAGTAAGTGAGCTGGCGCTGAAAAAGTACAGAGCCAACCAGCGTGCACAGACGGCTGTCTTCGCAATGGCGCGCGATCTCACTCGCACGTACCTGGCCCATGCCGAGACCAGAGCGCCGGCCCATGTGTTGTTCCCGCAACTTCGGGAAGTGGTGGACCGATACCTGCGCGAGAAGGTCGAGGCGAGGGGTGACTTCGAGCCCATCGACGCGCTCCTGATTTCTCCCTTCTACGGTCACGTCCTCGAGCGAATCTCGCAGGCGGTTCATCCCGACAGCACGTCGGGTGAAGCCCGGGAAGTCCCGAGCTACGACCGGGCGCGCGAGACGGGATCAACGAGTGACGTCGACTGGTGGACAAGCAAGGACGTGCGCTCAACCACCAAGAGCCACGTCAACTATCTCGTGCCTGACACGAAAGTGTGGGAGCAATCCGGCGCGTACCACATCGAACGGCATCGCAGGGTTTCCGCCTGGGTCAAGAATGCCGGGCTCGGATTTGCCATTCCATATATCCATAACGGACAAGGCCACGATTACTTCCCCGACTTCATCGTGCGCTTCGAGGAGCCTGACTTTCACCTGATCCTCGAAACGAAAGGCTATGACGAGCTGATGGAGGTAAAGCGTGGCGCCGCTGAGCGTTGGGTAGCTGCCGTCAACGCAGATGGAAGGTATGGTCGCTGGCGATACGGGCTGGCGCTCAATCCGAGCGACGTCGTCTACCTGCTCGACGATGCGGCTGGCCACGGAAGGGAACCGGTAGCTCGCTGATCGCAGCCTGTGGCGGTTTGTCGCGACGAAGGAGACGGGAGACGGATGGCGGTTACCAGCCGCCTCCGCCGCCTCCGCCCGAACTGCCACCTCCTCCGCCCCCGCCGCCACCGCTGCTACCACCGCTCGAACTCGGTGCGGAGACGCCCTGCGCCATCGATCCCGCTGCGGCTACCCACGAGGCGCTGGCGCCACCGCCGCTGAAACCGCCGCCGCCGCCAAATCCCGACCACCCTCCACCGCTATGTGACCCGCTGCCGCCACTGCCTGACGAGTACCCGCCCGGCGTGGCCAGCACCGTGGACTCTCCCCCGAAGGCCCGGAACCACTTGTCCATGTCCTTGGCCAGGCCGAAGGCGATGAGCCAGGGAAACCAGGCATCCTTGAGTCGTGGCTGCTCGCGGTGCAGCTCCTCCGCGAAAAATGCACGGGCCGTGGCCAGACGGCGCCGGAACGCGATGCGCTCCGCATTTTCCCGTGAGCGCGCCTGGTTGAAAACGCTGTTGGCCAGCGCGACTATCAGCAGCGTGAGCCCGGCGAGAGCGACCGTACCGGCCCGCATACCGCCCGACGCCAGCAGGTAGAGGACGACAGCCAGCGCAATGCCTGTCGGGATGAGGAACAGCGCCGACGACCCACGCACGTCATGCACCCGGCCCCTCCAGGCGGCCGCGCCACCCACCGCCACGAAGTAACAGGCCATGATGACCGCCCCGGCGATGAACAGGACCGGCGCGTCGGCCGGCTCCTGCCTGATCGCAACGATCATCAGCACCACCGCTCCGAGGAATGCAAGGAAACCGGGAAGCGATGGTGGCTTCGACGGATTCCCCCCCGGCACCAGTTTCCCCACGATGTCCTTCAGCGGCTTCCTGACTTTCGTGGCGGGGTCGAAACCTGACCTCCGATAACGCTCCTGGATCCGCGCGGTGTCCGTGGTGCGTTCGCCAGCCTCGAAGAGCGCGTCGACGAGCCGCCGCTCATGGCCCTGGAATCGATCCCGGTCCACCAGCAGCTCGAGACTGAGCACCGGGTCCTTGAACATCCCGCCGGGGCGCACTTCGCTTCGCATGCGCCCCTCGGCCACGAGACGGGCGAGGATGGCCGTGACTTCGGGAGCACTCGTGTTGTTGTCCCAGGCCGCACCCACGACCTCGGGAAGGTGAGTGAAGACGTGCTGGTCGAGCCATCGCTCGTCGACCGAGTCCGGAGGCGGCAGCGGTTCGAGTCGTCCCTGGGTCCGCTCGTGCAGGTACAGCCGACGCCCAAAGCTCGCGAGCAGCATCAGGGAGACGACGGCCAGCAAGCCTCGCTCAACCGGTGTCGCGCCCGTGCTCACTGCCGGACCGTCTCCCGCCCCTGCATAACGAAGGGGCACGTGGACCACAAACCCTTCTCCAGGCGGGAGGTTACGTGCCTGCCAGCGGCCACTGAACGGAACCACCGGTTCCCAGACCGGCAGTAACTCGCCAAGGTGAATGGTCAGATTATCGATAATGCCGGAGCGGTCCGCAAAGCCGAAATCGTGGTCGAGAATCCAGGTGTCGCCGTCCGGAAACAGGATGTTCGAGAACGAATACGTCAGCTCGTAGGTGATGGGCGTGGCGGCGAACGGGGGGTCGGATGGAAGCCGGCTCCGCCAGCGCAACGTCTCCGCATCGGTGAAGTCGTAGTGGTCGACCACCGACACGCGCACGCCCT
>DAIUET010000281.1:0-3337 GCA_036845045.1 Gemmatimonadaceae bacterium
AGCCTGGTGCCGCCGTGGCGGGCGTCCAGGGCCGATCCCAACCTGACGTTGCGGACCGCGTAGTCCGCGTAGTTCAGGCAAAAGACTTTACCACGAAGGTCACGAAGGTCACGAAGATTGAGGTTTTCAAGGTCGACCCGAGCCGGATTTTTGACTTGGGTCGTGACCCTGGGGATCTTCGTGACCTCCGTGTTCCAGTCTTTTCCGGAGCAGCGGACCGACTCGCGCTTTGCCACAGGTCAGGTCCGAGCCCCCTTGCAATCGCAGCCAACCCTTTCACTTCTTACAGACTCTAAGGGGAGAGTCTCAAGGAGGCGGAATTGCCGGATACGCTGCCGGTTGTGAAGGGCACGCTCGACGTCCTGGTGCTCAAGGCGCTGAGCTGGGGTCCCATGCACGGATTCGAGGTGACGACCTGGTTGGAGGAGCGCTCGGGTGGGCAGCTCGACGTCGAAGACTCGGCGTTGTACCAGGCGTTTTATCGTCTCGAAGCCCGGGACCTGGTCACGGCCGAGTGGGGCGTGACCGAAAACAACCGGAAGGCGCGCTACTACCGGCTCACCGCCGCCGGGCGGGCGCACCTGCGCGCGCAGACGTCGCAGTGGCTCCGCTACGTGGACACGGTGAGTGGGATCCTCACCGCGCCGGCCCGCTGACGAACGATGCCGTACATCCGACCGGGGATACGCCGGCTCTTCGACCTCATGCTGCGGCGGCGCGATGTGGCCCGTCGTGATGTGGATGCCGAGATCGCGTTGCACCTCGAGCTGCGGGTCGAGCAGCTCGTTCGACAAGGACTCAGTCAACAGGCGGCGCGCCAGGAAGCCGAGCGGCGATTCGGGTCCGCGGTCGCGGTGCAATCGCTTGAACAGACGGCATACCGGAGGGACCGGAAAATGTCATTGAGAGACTGGCTCGACACCGTTCGTCAGGATGCGCGGTACGCATTGCGCGGCCTGCGGCGGGAACCCGCGTTCACCTGGTTTGCGGTTGTGACCCTTGCACTTGGCATCGGCGCGAACGCCGCGATGTTCGGCGTGGTCGACCGGCTGCTCGTCCGCGGGCCGGATCACGTGAGAGACCCCGACCGTCTGGTGCGGTTCACGGCGACGGTAACGCGACCTTCCACGGGTGAGGTCACGCACGCGGGATTGGGCTATGTGGTGTACGACAACTTCCGGAAGAGCGGATCGCCGGTGTTCGACGGGTTCGCGGCGTACACTTCGGAGGGAACCTTCACGCTGGGCCGCGGCCGCGAGGCCCGGGTGGTCCGGGGAGGCGCCGCATCGGCCGACTTCTTCCCCCTGCTCGGCGTGCGTGTCGCGCGCGGCCGGTTCTTCCTGCCTGACGAGGACGACACGTCGAACCCGGCGCACGTGGTGGTGCTGGGGGATGCGCTCTGGCGCTCACGCTTCAACGCGGACACGGCGGTGCTGGGTACCACCGTGTACCTCAACGATGAACCGCACACGGTGGTCGGCATAGCCCCGCGTGGGTTCACCGGTGTCCAGCTGAGTCGCGTCGACGCCTGGATTCCGATGTCACTCAGTAGCCGGTCCGTTACGAACAACTGGCCGCGAGCATGGAATGCGCAGTGGCTGTACGTCATCGGCCGGATGAAGCCGGGTACCAGCCTCGACGCCGCCACGGCGGAAGCGACGCGCATCCACCAACTCGCCTACGACGGCCCGCCCTCGTGGCCGTTCGCCAGGGCGCGGATTGGCGCCACGCCGATCCGGTTCACCGTGGATGGAAAGGAATCCTCGGAAGCGTCCGTGGCGAAGTGGCTCATGGGCGTGACACTGATCGTTCTCCTTATCGCCTGCTCGAACGTGGCGAACCTGCTCCTCGCGCGCGCGATCCGTCGGCAGGGAGAAGTGGGCGTGCGCATGGCGCTCGGCGCCGGCCGCAGGCGTCTCGCGCGCCTGTTCGTGACCGAGAGCCTGTTGATAGCGGCGTTAGGTGGAGCGGCCGCGCTGGCCGTCGCGGGCGGCATCTCCGCCCTCGTGCGGACGGCCCTGCTGGCCAATGTTGAATGGACGTCCTCGCCGGTCAGCCTGCGCGTACTCCTTGTCGCATTCACGGTGACGTTCGTCGTCGGAGCGCTGGTCGGCCTTGCCCCCGCGGCGCACGCCACCCGAGTCTCGCTGCAGAGCGCGATGCAGCGCGGGCGGGCTCAGGGGCGGCGGTGGCGAGCGGGGTCGTGGCCGACGGTCGTGCAGGCGACACTCACTGCGTGCCTCCTGATCGGAGCCGGGCTGTTCCTGCGCAGCTTCCATCGCGCGCGTACCGTTCCTCTCGGCTTCGAGTCCGAACGGATTCTCGTCGCCGAGCCATGGTGGACGCGACAGGGTCCCGAGGCGACTCGCGAGGAACGCATCGCGGCGCGATCACGCCGCAACGAAGCAACACGCCGAGCGCTGGAGCGGTTGCAGCAGCATCCTGCCGTGGAACGCGCAGCAATCGCCGTGGGATCGCCATTCGGGAACGGGTTTGGGGTCGACCTGTTCGTGCCAGGGTTTGACAGTCTTCCCCAACTGCCGGGGGGCGGTCCCTTCATCAGCGCGGTGACCGCAGACTACTTCGATGCGGTCGGGACGAGATTGCTGCGTGGACGTACGTTCAGCCGCACTGAAGGCGCCGGCACGCCGCGCGTCACAATCGTCAACGCGACGATGGCGCGTACACTGTGGCCGAATGAAGACGCCCTCACGAAGTGCATGCGCATCGCCGCCGACACCATGCCCTGCGCCCCGGTCGTCGGCGTTGTCGAGGACGCGCATCGCTGGAGCCTGAAGGAGCAGCCGGCCATGCAGTACTACATCCCGTTCGGGCAGGAGGTCGGGTTTGGCGGCTCCGTGTTCATGATCCGGCCACGCGGTGAGCCGCGAGCGTTCCTGGACCACGCTGTGCGCACGATTGAGGAGACGGACGCCATGTTCGAGCGCGCGACCGCCTGGCCGATTCGCGAAAAGATCGACCCGCTGCTGCGGCCATGGAAGCTGGGCGCGACGGTCTTCGCGATGGGCGGCGGTCTCGCCCTGCTCGTGGCCGCGCTCGGACTCTACAGTGTCATGTCCTATTCGGTGGCGCAGCGTACGCACGAAATGGGCGTGCGCATCGCGTTAGGTGCGCGCACGCGTTCCATCGTCGGGATGATCCTGCGTCAGGGAACCATGATGGCGGTGATCGGCGTCGCCGCCGGTATCGTCATCGCGCTCCTCGCCGGCGACCGGCTCGGCAGCCTGCTGTTCGAGACGTCGCCTCGCGACGTAACCATCATCGGAAGCGCGACGGCGGTACTCCTCGGCGCCGCGGTCGCGGCAAGCCTGTGGCC
>DAIUET010000282.1:0-3241 GCA_036845045.1 Gemmatimonadaceae bacterium
TCGCTCGCTCGCCGAGAAGCGCATCTTCCCCGCCTTCGACATCGCCGCGAGCGGCACACGCCGCGAGGAGACGTTGTACAAGGAGGGGCAGCTCGAGGCGATCTACACGTTACGCCGCGGTCTCCAGCAGATGCCGCCCCAGGCGGCAATGGAGTGGATGATCAAGCGGATTGCGGGGACGCAGAACAACGATGCGTTGCTGGCGGGATTGTAGTCAGGGTCGAGGCTGGAGCGTCGAGGGAAGGCGTTAGGCTGGAGGGTTCAGCTGCCGTGACCGTGCGAGGGTGTGAGGGTGCTCACCTCTCTCGTGCAGGCTGGCAGCTTCTCTCGAGCCTCGAGCCTCGAGCCTCGAGCCTGGCGATAACGAGTGCATTCCCCACCGCCCGCTCACCCTGCGGGTCAGAAGGCCTGTTCACCACCTCATAGCTGGTGGAATCGGCGCGACGGCGTGCGACCACCATCGCCGTCGAACCGCCGCCATCGAGATTGATGGCCTCCGTGGCACCAAGCTCCAGCGCCACGCGAGCCGATTCCCGATTCGTCGTGCCCGCGCTATACCCGGGCTGGCGACCGTCGATGGTGATCAGCAACAGCCGCCTGCCGCGGGACCCGATGCCCACGATGGTCCTCGGATGCCTCACCGGGGCGAACGTGGGAGCGCCGGCGCTGTCCAGTCCGGGCACTTCGACCGAATCGCGAACCAGTACGGGGAACCCGCCGACCGCCTCGCGCGGATGCAATGGCCGTAGTTCGACCGTGACATCGAATCGGGCCGGCGCACCGCCTGCCTCGAGGAAACGCTCGCGCACCGCCGCGGGCGCACGAGGACCGAGCACCAGGACCCCGCCTGACGATGGAATCGGGGTTGCGGCCGCGCCGGTATCGATAGTCTGGACCGGGCCAGTGCGCGCCGCCATGACCACGCGCACCGAGCCGCTCGCCGTGTCCACGTGTGATCCATAACGCGCGTCCATCCACGCCAGGCCGGCCGGCGCCAGTCGATTCCACGAGGTGACCGGGAACGAGTCCGACGAAGTGACCGCCGCGCCGCTGACCGCCAGCACGCCGATCCACGGCTGCCCCTGCGGATCGATGGCAAAGACGGGCCGGAGGCCGGGCCCCGTGACCACCGCGCTGTCGCTCACATGCGCCCCAGTCGGAACGCCCGGAGGAGAGAACAGGAAGAAGTCGGCGTTGACGCCGCCCGCAACCTCCACGTCCGGCCTGGCGACCGACGCCGTCAGCGCCGACGTCGTAGTCCGTCCGACAGCACCCCGCGCCCCCTTCACCGCAACGGCCGACCAGCAGGCGTTCCGGTCGATGTCGAGCACGTGAACGGCCCACGGTCCCTGCCTGACGAGAAAGAAGCGGTGCAGCACGCCGGTCGCGATGGTGTCGACGATTCCCGTGTCGCCAGCAAGCCGCGGCGAAGGCAGTTCCAGGCTCCATCGCGCAATGGGGTCCGCGACCCCGGACCTGCCGGCGCAGGCGACGACAGACGCCAGGATGGCGAATGGAATGACGGCGCGACGCATCGCGCCGCCCGCGCTATTCATCGATGCGCGTCTTCCTGTCCAAGTCCAGGGCAGCGCTGTTGATGCAGTACCGGAGACCGGTGGGGTTCGGGCCGTCTTCGAAGACGTGACCGAGGTGCGCTCCACAGTTCTCACACATGACTTCCGTTCGTCGCATCCCGAACGTGCTGTCGTCCTCGGTCTTCACGGCCGCTGGATCAAGCGGCTCGAAAAAACTCGGCCAGCCACTGCCCGACTCGAACTTCGTTTCCGACGAGAACAGGGGGTGGTTGCAGACGACGCATCGATATACGCCGTTGTCATGGCAGTTCCAGTACTTGCCTGTGAACGCGCGCTCGGTGCCCTTCTCCTGGGTGACGTGATACTGCTCGGGCGACAGGCGTTTCTTCAGATCGTCGTTGCTCATATGTGGTATTCGTGGCTCGTGTTTCGTGACTCGCGACCAGTAAGGCTAGCGAATTGCTCCGGCCGTACCTGACCTTCGCGGATCGGCCCCCGCGGTCACCACGCCGTTCCCAATCACTACCGCAGCTCCATAGCCCATCCGCAGCTCACCACGAACCGAGATCCGGTTGAACTCATAACCCATGGCCTGGAGGTGCTTCATGACATCGGGCGAAAACCCATCCTCGATATCCACCGTCAGCCGGCCGGTACCTGCCCCCGCGCCGCGCCCCGACGGGATGAAGCGCGGAAGCTCGAGCGCCTGTTGCGGGCCGAGTCCGAAGTCGACCACGCCCACCAGGGTCTGGTATACAGCGCTTGTTATCCACTGATTCCCCGCGGCACCCACCGCAAGAATCGGCCGGCGCTCGGATCCGTTCCCGCGAAACACGATCGTCGGCGCCAGGGTGCTACCGTGCCGCGCAAAGGGAATGCGCGCGCCGTAGCTGTTTGGATCCGTTCCGTACGAGGTGAGCTTGTCGTTGTACAGGAAACCAAGCCCCGGCGAGACATAGAAGTTCCCGCCCCACGTTCCCAGCGTCTGCGTCACCGAGACGGCGTTACCTTCGGCATCGGCAACCGCGAACGCTGTCGTGCCGTTGGCGCGACAGATCGCGCCGGCTGCGTGCGGCTGGTCGAGGCATTCGTCATCGGTGGTCGGATCCTCGGGTCCGGGGCTGGTGCGCGGGCGCGCTGTGTCGCAAGCGGCCACGTTGTTCGCCGCGCCTGGCGCCAGCAGTTTCGCCGGGTCGTAGCACTTCCAGCGGGCGCGCGCGGTGTCCTTGTTCGAGAAGATCTCGGTGTTCACGGGCCAGAGGCTCGGATCACCCGTCCGGCCGCGCCCCGAGGGGACCAACTGCCATGCGGTCACCATGGCGTGCAGCGTGGCCGCGTCCTCGGTATACAGCTTTGGATTGGGAAACTGTTCGAGGAGATTGAGCTTTGAGATGAGCGTGGTGCCGCCGCTGACCGGAGGTGCCGCGGAAAAGACCGTGGTCCCACGGTAGGTGGTCGTGACAGGTTCGCGATCGGCCGCGAAGTACCGGGACAGGTCAGTCAGGCGGATCGCGCTGCCCTTGCCTCTCAGGTCGCCGACGAGGCGTTCGGCGACCGCCCCGCGATAAAACCCATCCGCGCCGCCGCGGGCGATCTGCTCCAGGGTCCACGCCAGGTCGGGATTACGTATCGTGTCCCCGGCAACCCGGGGCCTTCCATCCTTGAAGAAAAGCGCCTTGCTCGACTCGTATTTCGCGAACGAGTCC
>DAIUET010000283.1:0-3202 GCA_036845045.1 Gemmatimonadaceae bacterium
GCTCGCCGTCATTGGGGTCAGCCTCGGTTCGATCGCTGTTCTCCTGGCCGGCGTTGCGGGACTGCTGTGGTCCGCGTTCAGCCGGCGTCATGACCTGCATTCGCGACTCGAGCCGGCAGGCCTGGCCATCGTCGCCGTGCTTGGGATGAGCGCCACGCTCTTCATGGTCGTGCGCGCCACGCACGACCCGCTGATCAACCAGGGAAACCCGTCCACCGTTGGCGCCATGCTGGACGTCGTCTGGCGGCGCCAGTACCCGTTGCCCGGGCTGTGGCCGCGACAATCGCCCGTCTGGGTGCAACTCCTGACGCTCATTCAATACGCCGACTGGCAGGTGGCGTCCGGGCTGGACAATTCGGTGGCTGCGTCGTGGTGGCGGACACCGTGGAGCCTGGCGGCGCTGCTTCTGGCGTTCACCGGCGCCCGCTGGCATTTCCGCCTCGACCCGCGCGGCGCGCGGGGCACCGCCACCCTCCTGCTCGGGGCGTCGTTAGGTGTGGTCGGCGTGCTCAACCTCCGCGCCGGGCCGAGCATCATCGATGCCGTCCTGCCACCCGGGGCGCTGCACGAGCCCCGGGAACGCGACTACTTCTTCGCTCTGGCGTTCGCGACGGCAGGGGCCTGGGTGGGGGCAGGCGCCGTGGTGCTGTCGCGAAGCCTCCTGTCCCGCACGACCCCGCGACTCGTCGCTACCGCGGCACTGGCGGTGGCCGCGCTTCCCATCGCGTTCAACTGGCGCGCCGCGGACCGGCGACCCGATGGCCTGCTCGCGCCGACCCTCGGCGAGTCGTTGTTGGCGTCCTATCGACCCCGCGCCGTGCTCCTCCTTCCCGACGCCAACGACACGTACACGACGTGGTACCGGCAGTCGGCGCTCGGCGAGCGCCGGGACGTTGTGCCGGTGACCACCTCGCTGCTACCGGCGGACTGGTATCGGCGCGAGCTGCTCCGTCGCTATCGCCTGCTGGATTCGGCCACGGTGGCGACGTGGCGTGGGGACCTGGAGACACTGCAGGCGCTCGCCGAGGGGGCGCGCCGCGAGGGGCGGCCCTTCACCGCGGCCGTCACGGTGAGCAGAAGCCTTCGGGCGCAGCTGGCCCCCGCATGGACGTTAGGCGGCATGGTCTTCGTCGCCGGAAACAGCGGTGCACCCCGCGGCGACACGGTCGACACGGCCGCGACGCGGTCGGTGGCCGCCCTCATCGAACGCCGCCGGCTCGGTGAGCCGGCAGGGCGTGATCCGGCGGCCGGATACGTCTGGCGCATACTTCGCTGTCCGGGCGCGGCACTCCAGTTAGGCAGTGGAACGACCGTGGAGCCGGCGGAAGCATTACTTGATTCGCGGTGTAACTTCAAATAAGATAGGACGTTATGCCCTTCCCGGGGATCGACGACCGCGTCAGTGAGGTGCGCGAGCGTATCCGTGAGGCCGTACGACGGGGAGGTCACGCTCAGGCCGTCCGAATCGTCGCTGTGACTAAGACGTATGGTCCGGAGGCGGTCGCGGCGGCGTGGCGGGCTGGAATCGGAATCGTCGGAGAGAACCGGATCCAGGAAGCGCTCGAGAAGATGCCTGGCGTCACTGAACCGGTTGAGTGGCACCTGATCGGTCATCTGCAGCGGAACAAGGTCAGGCACCTCGATCGCTTTTCGCTGTTCCACGCGCTCGATAGTGAGCGGCTGGCGATCGCCATCAATGAACGGCTCGAACCGGACGCACGCAGGGTGCCGGTGCTGGTGCAGGTGAACACGTCGGGCGAACAGTCGAAGGGCGGTTTCGACCTGGCGGAATTGCACGACGTCGCGGCGCGCCTCTCGGCGTTGCGCGGCCTGGACGTGAAGGGCGCAATGACGATGGCGCCGTACGAGGCGCCCGAGCGGGTGTTGCGGGACGTGTTTGCACGATGTCGTGAGGCGGTGACGCTGCTTCGCGATGCGGGACTGGATGCGCAGGAGCTCTCGATGGGGATGTCGGGCGATTACGAGGTGGCCGTGGAAGAGGGCGCGACAATGGTGCGACTGGGAACGATCCTGTTCGGAGCGAGGACGCCATGAAGGACGAAGCCTTTCATCTCACCCCGCTGGATATCCGGCGGTACGATTTCGGGAACGCGCTTCGCGGCTACGACAAGGCGCGGGTCGACGAGTTTCGCGACCAGGTCGCGGCCGAGGTGGAGTACCTGCTCAAGCAGTGTCACGAGCTCGAGAACAAGGCCAAGGGCTTCCACGAGCAGCTCCGCGCGTTTCGTGAGCGGGACAAGGCGTTGAACGAGGCCCTTATCTCGGCGCAGCAATTGCGCGGGGACATCCGGGAACAGGCCGATCGCGAGGCCCAACTGGTCATTCGCGAAGCAAAGGCCGAAGGCGAGAAGCTCATCGAGCAGGCCCGGGGGCAGGTCCGCGCGATCCAGAGCGAGATGGAGACACTGGTGCGCACGCGGCGCGCGTTCCTGATCCAGTTGCGGATGACCGTGCAACGGCAGCTCGCCGAAATCGACGCGGCCGAGGGATCGTCGTACCCGAGCGTCAATGCCGAAGGCGACTCCCAGGACCAGGCGCCGTGGGTGGATGACCTCGTGAAGAAGTGAGCTGGCAGCCGGAAGGGATGTTGTGGGCATCCTCCAACTTCCAGCTTCCAACTTCCAACTCAGAGTCGTGACCGACCATTCCGTCGAGCGCATCCAGGAAGCGGCGGACGTGATCCGGGCTCGAATAGAGGTGGCGCCGGACGTCGCCATCATTCTCGGCACGGGACTGGGCGGACTTGCAGAACGCATCGCGTCCCCCGTCGCGGTCGACTACCGTGACATCCCCGGGTTTCCCTTGTCGACCGTTGAGTCACATGCCGGGCGTCTGATTTCCGGTCGCCTGTCGGGGCGGCCGGTCCTCGCGATGCAGGGCCGGTTTCATCGTTACGAGGGGTACTCGCTGCGGCAGGCCACGTTTCCGGTCCGGGTGCTTCGCCACCTCGGTGCGCGAACGCTGGTCGTCTCGAACGCGTGCGGCGCCATGCATCCGGCCTGGCAGGCCGGAGACCTCATGCTGATCGCCGACCACATCAACCTGCTGGGCGACCATCCGCTCATCGGGCCTAACGATGACCGGCTGGGACCACGGTTCCCGGACTGCTCCGCGGCCTATGACGAGACGCTGCGCGCCCTGGCGAGGACCGTGGCGGCGGAGCAGGGGACGACGTTGCGCG
>DAIUET010000284.1:0-3192 GCA_036845045.1 Gemmatimonadaceae bacterium
GGTACCGTCACGTGGTGGAGCGCAAACCCGGCCCCCTGCGGGTCCCCGAGAATCGCGATGGATCCGCCGGGGATGTCCATCTGCGGGCGATGGACCATTGCGCCGTGCTTCGTGGCGACCTCCACTGCCTTGCCCACGTCCCGGACGTTGATGTACACGAGCCAGAACGGCTGCATGCCGGCCATGTCGCGCGGAGTCGTGAACATGCCGCCGTACATGTTTCCGCCCTGGCCAAACATGTGGTACATCTCGCCGCCGCCCATGTCCATCTCGCTGATCTTCCGCCAGCCAAACAGCGCCTCGTAGAACGTCGCGGCGGCGGCATGATCGGTGGTCATGAGCTCGTGCCATGAAAAACGCCCCAGGACCGGCCTGCCGTCCCAGGCGATCGACCGGTTGAACGACCGGTAGATGCCGAACACAGCGCCCTGGGGGTCCTGGATGACCGCGAACCGGCCCGTCCCGGGAATGTCACCCGGGCCGGCCGTGATGCTGGCGCCTAACGACGTCGCCCGGCTGGCCGTCGCGTCGACGTCGTCGGTCTCGACGTACGGCATCCAGTTCGGCGGGATGCCCTGGGCGTGCATCTCGTCGTTCAGGCGGAAGATGCCGGCGAACGGCAGGCCGCCCATCGTCCACATCACGTAGTTCTCGTCGAACCGCTGCGTGCCCCAGCCGGTGAAGCGGGGATAGAACCTGATCGCCGCGTCGACATCGGGCGTCGTGAGCTCGTACCAGACGAATTGTCCGTGCATGGGAATCGGGGTGGGGGTGGAGCGAATCAGAACCGGCCGGACTGGCTCAAAGGGAGCGCTTTCCGGGGCCTCCGTCCAGCGTTCCCGGCGCGTTTGCCCGAGGCCAGTGATGAACCGCCATGGCCAACCCGCCTAGCTGTTCGGCGCTTTCTGGACCGCGGTGCCCTTGTCGCGCTCCACGGCGACGGTGTAGTCGGTCGCCAGCACCGCCACTGCGGCTACCGCCGCCCAGAACGGCGCCAGCGCCAGGCCAACCACCCCGGCGTTGAGTGGCATGTCCAGCAGCACGCGGCCTTTCGGGTTCTTGAGGATGATGCGCCGAACATTGCCTTCGCGTATCAGCTCCTTGAGGCGCTCCTTCAGGTTCTCGCCTTTGACCTTGAACTCTTCCATATGACACGAGGGCTGATGTGGGACGGGGGCTTCGAGATGAGCGGTACTACGGACCACACGCAAACCTGTGGCATACCGGTCCAAAGGTCCACCGACATCCCGCTATTGCTCGTGCGCTGGCTACTCCCCGTGACGGGCTGCACATTGCCCGCGCACCCTCTCCTGGAGCCTTAGTGATGTCGCGTCGGCTGTTTCCACTGGTCGCCCTGCTGGTTGCCACCGACCTGTACGGGCAGGGCAACGTGCAGCGGCGTGACACGACCATGATCAACCGGTCAACGAACCCGCTGCTCGCCGCCTTCCGGTTCCGGTCCATCGGGCCAGCCAGCATGGGCGGGCGCATCGACGACGTCGCGGTCTACGAGAAAGATCCCCGAATCATCTGGATCGGCTACGCCGTCGGCGGGATCTACAAGTCCACCAACGCGGGCACGACGTTCGTGCCGGTCTTCGAGCAGTACGGCTCGGCATCCATCGGCGATATTGCGCTCGACCAGAACAACCCGGATATCGCCTACGTTGGTACCGGCGAGCCTAACAACCGGCAGACCTCGTCATTCGGTGACGGGATATACAAGACCACCGACGGCGGCAGGACATTCACGCACATCGGGCTGCGCGAGACGCAGACCATCGCGCGCGTCGTCCTCCATCCGCAGAACTCGAACATCGTTTACGTCGCGGCGAACGGTCCGCTGTTCGGCCCCAGTCCCGATCGCGGCATCTACAAGTCGACCGATGGCGGGCGCACCTGGGCGAAGGTCAAGTACATCGACGAGAACACGGGCTTCACCGACCTCGTGATGGATCCATCCAACCCCAGCGTGCTCTTCGCAGCCAGCTACCAGCGCCGGCGCACGGGATGCTGCTTCAATGGCGGTGGTCCGGGAAGCGCGTTGTGGAAGAGCGAGGATGCGGGCCGCACCTGGACGAAACTGACCGGTTCGGGGCTGCCGCCCGGGACCTATGGCCGCATTGCGGTCGAGGTCGCGCGGTCGAATCCGAACATCGTGTACGCCCAGATCGAGACCGACGGAGGCGATTCGGCCTCGGTGGTCCTGGGCGGTGGCCGTGGCGGGGGTGGTGGCTACGACTGGTGCAACAATGCCGGACCAAACCGCGGATTTTCCGCGGCGACTCCGCGCTCCGACACGCTGAAACCGCCGCCGCTGAGTCGTGCGCGCCCCGGCATTTACCGCTCGGAGAACAAGGGGCGTAGCTGGACGCTCGTCAGCAACTGTAACGGGCGCCCGATGTACTTCAGCAAACTGCGCGTCGACCCCACCAACGCCAACGTGCTCTACGTCGCCAATGTGCGCGCGGCGAAGTCGCTCGACGGCGGGCGCACGTTCGTGCAGATCGACGAAGGGCTTGGCTTCGGGAACCAGACCGTCGACCAGCACGCGTACTGGATCAATCCGGCCAACCCGAACCACATCATGCGCGGCTCGGACGCCGGCTTCGCGGTCAGTTGGGACCAGGGCGCGACGTGGGAATACCTCCGCACGATGGCGACCGGGCTCGCATACTGGGTGACTGCCGACATGCACCGGCCCTATAACGTGTATTCCGGCCTGCAGGACAACGACGGATGGGGCGGTCCGAGCGCCACGCGCAGTCGAGTCGGTATTCGGGACCACAACTGGTTCCGGGTGAGCTTCGAGAACAGCGGCGACGGATTCCAGACCGCGGTGGATCCGACCGATCGTCACACCGTCTATTCCGAAGCGCAGGACGGCCGCACGGTACGCACCGACCTCCGGACCGGCCGTACGGTGAGCATCCGTCCGATCGCGCCGCCGGCCACCGCGACGCCCCAGGCTCCGGCGCCGGGCTCGTGCGTCGATGGCCGTATCGTTCCACCCGCGACCGCCGGACGCGCCGGCGGAGCTGGAGGGGGAGGCGGGGGATTCGGAGGGCGCGGTGGTGGTACGCCTAACGTGGTAAACGCCCGGCCGGGCGACGCGTATCGCTTCAACTGGAGCACGCCAATCCTGTAGTCGCCGCATAACCCGCGCACCATATGGATGGGAGGCTACCGGCT
>DAIUET010000285.1:0-1479 GCA_036845045.1 Gemmatimonadaceae bacterium
CGCTGTCTCGATTCCGTCAGCACCGGCGCGTCGCCCGACGTGATCGCATAACGCCTGACGAGGTCCGGCAGGTTCCACGCTTCCCGCTCGGCGTCGGTCACGCCGGACAGGTCGAGCGATGCCGCGTATGCCGTGTCCAGGATACGGGCATACGTCTCCGACTGCACCAGCGTCGGCACCATCACCACGCCGGAGGCGGCCAGTCGCGAGGCGGTGCGATCGAGAGAGGCCGAGTCCAGGCGCGACCATCCGCGCAGGAACGTCATCCAACCGGCCGGGAACCTGTCGTGAGCAGCGAAGAATGGAGACGGGTCGCTCACCGTGGCCTCCACGACACCGGACAGGTGCTCGATGGCCTGGACCCCAAGCTGTGCGGCCGTCAGCGCGTCGACGTACCCCAGGTGCGCGGTGACCGGAATGCCGCGTGCGCGAGCCTCCTGCACCACCGCTTCCATCACGTCACGACGTGTGTGTGTGTACAGCTTGATCTGCGACACGCCGGCCGTGGCCAGCCGGCCAACGGCAGCCCGTGCGTCCGTCGGCGAGCGCAGTTCGATGTGGCCGGGCCAGACCGGCGGTGGGCCGGTGAGGGACTCGCCGGACAGGAAGAGACGCGGTCCAGGGACTGAATCCGAGGCGATACCTCGCGCGAGACTCGTCAGGCTCTCGAGATTTCCCCCCACATGCCTGACGCTCGTGACTCCATAGGAGAGGTACCGCGCAGCAGTCGACTCACCCGCGTGAGCGTGTCCGTCGACCAGTCCGGGGATGATCCACCGGTCGTCGACCCGGACAACCCCCGCTCCGCGTGGGATCGCAACCGAATCGCGGTGGCCCAGGCCGACGATGTGGCCGTTCGACTCCAGGAGGACCGCTGGTGCAATGATGCGGCCGGCGCCGTCGAATACGGTAGCGCCGACGTAGGCGGTCACGCTGCCGCCGTCGGTCGCCTCGCAGCCGACGAACGCCAGTGCCATGAGTGCCCCCAGGGGCAAAAACCGCGAACGCCGCATGACTGGAAGTATGAAGCGAACCCGGGGAGCGCCAGCCTGGGCTCCCCGAGGGGCCGGATTCGGCGCATCTTATCCGCGTGACCGCGCAAACGAACAGTGATCTGCTGGCCGGGCCTGATGAATCCGTCATCTGGACCGGCTCGCCCTCGCAGTGGTTGAATGCCGGCTGGTTCGTGGGGTGCGGGGTGGCCGCGGCCGTGTGCTTCGCCGCGGCTGTCATTCTCGCGCAGCCACTCATCGCTGCCGGTGCGGTCATCCCGTTTGTTGTCGCGCTGTGGAAGGCATTGGTGGTACGAACGACAAAGGTCGAGTTGACCACGGAGCGCATCACGACCACGATCGGCGTATTTTCTCGACACAAGTGGGACATCGAGCTGTATCGCGTGAAGGACACGACGCTGCACCAGCCGTTCCTGCTCCGGCTGGTCCGGCGCGCCAACATCCTGATCGTGTCGTCCGACCGTTC
>DAIUET010000285.1:1579-3045 GCA_036845045.1 Gemmatimonadaceae bacterium
AAGTGAAACGCTTCCCGGATGTTTCCGGCCAGGAAGTCCGTCGCGTCATAGAAGCTCAGGCGGTACAGCGTACGAAGTACGACCCAGCGGCCGTCGGGTGAGGCGCTGGCGCCAGTGACGCGATTCGACCTCGCGACGCGACCGGCGTCTCCCCCCTCGGATTCCAGGATGGTCGCAATGCGCTCGAGCTGAACGGTCGCGCCGTTTTGAAACAGTTCCGGCACGCGATACAACGCAACCGGGCCCAGTTCGCCCTTCGTGACGATGAACAGCCTTCCGTCGGGCAGGACGAGCAGCGCTTCCGCGTCACGTGGTCCATCCGGGTACCTGACCCGCATGGATTCAGCGCGGGCCGATACCGCGGCGCTGGTATCCGGCTCCGGCACGCGATGAATGAGGACCTCCCGCCGCCTCGCGCCGTTATCGCCGATGTCGCCAATGTAGATGCACGATCCCTGCGGGCACGGGCCCACCGCGATGTCTTCCCAGTCTCCTGCGCTCGCACCCGACGCGTACACGCGTCCCCGTGCTGTCCCGTCGGTTGCCACCGCGACGAGGAACGGCTGCCCCGAGTCGTTATGCAGCCAGAGGACGCCGGGGGTGCGGCGGCTCGCGGCGACACCGCTCGCTTCGGGCAGTTCACCGACACTCATCGGTGCTCCGCTGAACTGGCACGATCGCTGCGCGGCTGCTCCGGCCGGCAACAACCCCACGAGCGCCATCGCGACTCGAAACGGCGCTCGCCAGCCGGGGAACCCAGGACACGTGCTGTTCATCGGCACCAAAGATCACCTCGCGGCGGCCCACCCGTGAGTCCCCGTTGCTCGGCTCGCTGTTCGTGCGGAAGTCAGGCTGCCGGGAGCGATGCCTGGCTGTAACCGGCGACTTCCACGCGGTTTCTCCCGGAGGCCTTTGCCCGGTACAGCGCCTTGTCCGCCTCGGCGAGCATCACGGAGGGTGACGTGGGACCCGTCGAGGCGCTCACCCCCGCGCTGATTGTCACCACGGTACCTGTCGGCGACTCCGCATGCGGGATGCGCAGGTCGGACACTGCCTTCCGCATCCGTTCCGCCATGATGCGGGCGTCGTGGAGTGTCGTCTGCGGCAGTACGACGGCGAACTCCTCGCCACCCACGCGCGCGATGCGATCCGACGTCCGCCGGAGGGACGCCCGCAGCATCGCGCCGACGCGCTTCAGGCAATCGTCGCCAATCTGGTGACCGTAGAAGTCGTTGAACGGCTTGAAACCATCGACGTCCACCAGGATCACCGCGAAGTGCTCGTTCCGGGAGCATAGCTCGTCGAGCTCCGCATCCATCACCCGCCGGTTGGCCAGGCCCGTCAGGGGATCGCGATGCGAGAGTTCATGCAGTTGCTCGACCGTCGCGGCCAGTTGCGCACCCTGAATGCGGCTGAACACGCGCTGCAGGTAGTTGAGGCGGTACTCCCGTTCCAGCGTGTAGTTC
>DAIUET010000286.1:0-3043 GCA_036845045.1 Gemmatimonadaceae bacterium
AGCGGGACACGCCGGGCAGAAGCGCAAGGCACTGGATGAAACCGATGATGACGGCATCACGGACTCCCATTCGGTCGAGCGGTCGGTCGCGCTTCGCGAACCGGTCGATGAGCCACAGGAACACGCCCATCACCATCAGGTTGATGGCGATCAGCAGCGGTGACCGGAACGTCGTCTCGGCCAGGTCCTGCACCGTCAGTCCCGCGATCGCCGCCGGGATCGTCGCCACGATGAGGAAGACGAGCCGCCATTCGTCGGTCGTGCGCACGGCACGCTGCCTGACGATCGAGACGGCCGATTTCGCGAGCGCGAACCACTCGCGACGGAAGTACCAGGCCACGGCCACCAGTGTCCCGATGTGCAGCGCGACATCGAACGCGAGACCGCCGCTTTCCCAGCCGAAGAACCAGGGGGTGAGCGCGAGGTGGGCGGAACTGCTGATGGGAAGGAACTCGGACAGGCCCTGGATGAGGCCCAGGATGAGCGCCTGGAATTCCGTCATGCGCTGTGCGGGCGGGCGGACGCCGGGCGCGGCCGGTCAGCGACCGCCTTCCGGTACAGCGCCTCGTACAGCGGGACGATGGCGTCCTCGGAAAACCGGGCACGGGCGTCGGCCGCGGCCAGGGTGCTCATGGCCTGCCACCGCCCGGGGTCGCAGAGGATGCCTAACGCCGCCTCGGACAGGCTGTCGATGTCGCCGGGCGAGCGCAGAGCGCCGGTCTCGCCGTCCCGCACCACCTCGGGCAGTCCGCCGACATTGCAGCCCACCACCGGCACGCCGCAGGCCAGCGCCTCGAGCGCGCTCAACCCGAACGACTCCCGGTTGCTGGGCAGCAGGAACAGGTCCGCCGACGCCAGCAGCGGCGCGACGTCGTCGATGCGGCCGAGGAAGTGCACGTCGTCCTCCACGCCAAGCTGCTTCGCTTCATCCACGGCATCGACGCGATCCGGGCCGTCGCCGACCATGACGAGGACCGACGGGCACTGGGGACGAACGCGCGCGAAGATGCGCACCACGTCCACCACCCGCTTGACGGCGCGGAAGTTCGAGATGTGCATCATGATCCGCTTGCCCGGGAACTGCCCACGAAGCACCGGCGTCTGCGTGTTGCGGTCGAACTGCGCCGGGTCCATGAAGTTGTGGATGACTTCCACCTCGCAACCGGCACAACCGAACGTGAAGATCGTCTCGTCGCGCAGGAACCGTGAGACGGCCGAAATCCGGTCGGACTTCTCGATCGAGAACTTGGTGATGGCGTGGAACGAGTGGTCCTGCCCGACGATGGTGATGTCGGTGCCGTGCAGCGTCGTGACGACGGCGATGTCGTCCGCGGACTCGTGCAGCATCTCCCGCGCGATCCAGGCGCTGGTGGCGTGCGGAATCGCATAGTGGACGTGCAGGAGGTCCAGTCCGTGCGCCCGCACCACCTCGTGCATCCGTACCGCGAGGGCGAGGTCGTATGGCGGGTACTCGAACAGGGGATACCGGCCCACGTCCACTTCATGGAAATAGACGCCGGGCAGGAACGACGGGAGCCGGAACGGTTGCTGATAGGTGATGAAGTGGATCTCGTGTCCACGACGGGCGAGGGCGATGCCTAACTCGGTTGCCACGGCCCCGGAGCCGCCATACGTGGGATAACACGTGATCCCGATCTTCACCGCTCCGCCTCCTTGCCGAGAAACCAGGCCGTCGCGCGCTCGAACGTATCCGGCGCCCGTGGGTCGAGCCGCAGCACCCGCTCCCCCGCCAACTGGTGCCGGAACCACGTCCGCTGCCGCTTCGCGTACTGCCGTGTCGCAATCACTACGAGATCCCGTCCCCGCTCCAGTGTCAGCTCGCCGGTCACGACGCGGCGCATGGTGTCGTATCCGGTCGCCGTCCATGCCCTGGCATCGGGCCTGACGCGCTCCGCCAGCGACCGCACTTCGTCCAGCCATCCGGCGGCCAGCATCGCATCGACGCGGGCCTCGATCGACCCCGCGAGGCTCAGCCCGGGGTCGAGGACAAGATAGCGCGCGGTCAGCGTCGCTGCGCGCGAGCGCTCGAGGTGCAGCTCGCTGATCCGGTGCCCGGTCATCAGCGCGATCTCGACGGCTCGTTCCCGCTGTGCCCGGCCCAGCGGCGCCCGCACCGGATCCAGCGCCGAGCACCAGCGTCGAATCTCGTCGCCCGACATGCCGGCGAGCAGCTGACGAACCGCGGTGAGGCGAACGGGGTCTATCGGCGGCTCCTCGAACAGGGGGGCGAAGAGCGCGCGGAAGTAGAAGCCGGTTCCGCCGACAATGAGCGGCGTCCGCCCTTCTGCCGCGGCCCGCTCCAGCCACCCGGGCACCGCAGTGGCCCAGTCGGCGGCGGTGTAACGCTCGTCAGGCGCGGCCACGTCGATCCCGTAGTGCGGGACGCGCCGTCGTTCAGCGGCGTCGGGCTTGGCGGTACCGATGTCGAATCCGCGATAGACCTGCCGCGAGTCCCCCGAGATGATGGATCCGCCTGACGATTCCGCCAGTCGAACTGCCAGCGCGGACTTCCCGGAAGCAGTCGGTCCGCAGATGACCGGCAGCGGGCAAGCCCGGGAGCTATCGCCGGCCAAACCGCCGATCGAGCTCATCCCACGTCAGGCGAATGATTCCCGAGCGCCCGTGGACGTCGTGCGCCGGGAGCGCCGTCGACACGAGCGCGCGAAACAGCGCCTGCATCTCGTCAGGCGCGAGCGGTTCCCCCGCCTTCACCGCCGCCTTGCACGCCACGGTGGCGACCAGCAGTTCATGGCGCGCATGCGTGGTCGCGCCGCGATCGCCGCTCAGCGTGGCCAGCGACTCGCGCAGGCAGCGCAGGGCATCGAAACGACGGTGCGGTGTCGGCACGGCATGGACGATCACCGAGTATCCACCGAATGGTTCGAGTTCGTAGCCGAGCCGCACGAACGCATCGCGGTTCGCTTCCAGCGATTCGGCGTCTCGCGGCGACAGGTGAACCGTTTCAGGCAGCAGGAGGCGCTGGGATGAGGCGCCCCCGCCGGTCATCTGCCGCATGAAGCGC
>DAIUET010000287.1:0-2759 GCA_036845045.1 Gemmatimonadaceae bacterium
CCGCCGGGCGCCGGGAAAGGTACCCAGGGTGACCTGCTGGCCGACCGCATGGGGATCCCGAAGATCGCGACCGGTGACGTCCTCCGGGCGGCGGTGCGCGAGGGGACGCCGATGGGCCTGGCCGCCAAGGCCATCATGGATCGGGGCGACCTGGTCCCCGACGACGTCATCCTGGGCATCGTCAAGGACGCGTTAGGCGCGCCGGCGGCGTCGCGGGGCGCGATTCTCGACGGCGTGGTCCGGACGAAGGCCCAGGCAGCGGGCCTGCAGCGCGTCCTGAAGGAGCTCGGCCGGCGGCTCGATGCGGTCCTCACCTTCGAGGTGCCCGATGAGGAGCTGGTCCGGCGATTGAGCGGGCGTACGGTCTGCGAGTCCTGCCAGACGCCCTACACCGGGCGGGAACCCGGATCGGCGTGCGACAAATGCGGCGGACGACTCGTCAGGCGGAAGGACGACGAGCCCGAGGCGGTCAGGAACCGGCTCGCCGTCTACCAGAAGCAGACCGCGCCGGTGATCGAGTGGTATCGGCGCGATGGCGCCCGCCTGGTGTCGATCGATGCGGTGGGCACGACGACCGACGTGCTCAACCGCGCCATGGCTGCTTTCGGGGAGCCGCGGTGATCTCGCTCAAGTCTCCGCGCGAGATCGAGATCATGGCACGTGGCGGGGCGATCCTGGCGGCCACGCACGAGCGACTCACCGCCGCGGTGCGCCCGGGCGTTTCAACCAAGGAACTGGATGCGGTGGCCGAGGCGTTCATCCGGTCACATGACGGCGCCAAGCCGGCGTTCAAGGGACTGTATGGGTTCCCGGCCTCCGTCTGCACGTCGATCAACGAGGAAATCGTGCACGGGATACCCTCGCCCAGGCGCGTGTTGAAGGAGGGCGACCTGGTGAAGCTCGATGTCGGCGTGCAGTTCGAGGGGTACTTCACCGACGCCGCGATCACGGTGCCGGTGGGAACGATCGACGCCGAGTCGCAGCGGCTGGTGGACGTGACGCGGGAGGCGCTGGCGGCCGGTGTGGCGGCGGCGCGGCTCGGCAATCACATCGGTGACATCGGCGCGGCGATCGAAACGGTGGTCAAGGCGGCGGGTTTCACCACGGCCGATGACCTCGTCGGCCACTACGTCGGCTCCAAGCCGCACGGCGATCCCCAGGTGCCTAACCATGGAATCCCCAAGAGGGGACCGAAGCTGCTCCCCGGCCTGACGATTGCCATCGAGCCGATGGTGAACATCGGCAAGTCAGCGACGCGCACGCTCAAGGACAAGTGGACCATCGTGACGGCGGACGGCTCGCGCTCGGCGCATTTCGAGCACACCGTGGCGGTCACCGAGGCGGGTCCGCGCGTGTTGACCGTGATGGCCGTTTCCGTCGCCTCCTGACGGTTCCCGCTGAGAGGATCTCGATCGCAGTGGGGCGCGGACGTCGGGGGGAACGACCGTCACCGGCCCGTTCTCAGGAAAGCCCGCGGTGCGAGGGGAATCAGGTGAGGAACAGCCCCGCCGAGGCCGTGTAGGACGGCGACCCCAGCGGGAGGTCGCGTGATTCACGTGGCTCGCGGTGCAATCTGGATGGTTCTCGCGTTCGCAGCGCCTCTCGGTGCACAGGCAGTTCCGCGGACCGTCAGCGGGACTGTTCACGATTCGCTGGGACGACCGCTCGAGAACGCAGTCATCGTTCTCAACCCGATGCAGGCGATGCGTGCCGCGCGTTCGGATGCCGGCGGCCGGTTCCGGTTTGATCGCGTGGATCCCGGGCGTTACACCATGCGAACCACGCGCATCGGATCCATGCCTGACGAGCGGACCATCATCGTGCCCGCGGAAGGGCTTCAGGTGAGCATCACACTGACTCCGCTACCCTACCCGATGGACACGCTCACCATCGTGGCACGCCGAACGGGTATTTTTGGAACCACCGTGTACCGCCAGGACTTCAGGGCCCTCGGTGCCGTCGAAGTTTCGGTGCTCGGCACCGGGCACAGGATGCGCACATCGTCCGATGGAAAGTTCTCCTTCGGGAATGTCCGGCCCGGTGGATGGGTGGTGAAGGGGACGCGGGACGGATTCGAGACCACGATGTTCGCCGTGGTCGTACCGGATACCGCGGCCGTTGAATTGGCGATGGCGATGGACACGGTTCGCACGAAGGCGCAGGCGATCGCGAACAATCGCGTGCAGGACATGCAGATGCGGATCAACCGCATGGATCGGAACTCGTCGGCGATTGTGGTGGGGCAGGAGTTTGCCGCGCATCGTGGCCAGACACTGGACTTTGCTCTCCGGTACTCGCCGTCGTTTCTCGCCAAAGGACTCGTGCTCGAAAACGTCGAGTGCATCTACATCAACGGGTTGCCCAGACCCACCCTGCTGGCGAAGGACATCGCAGCGGACCAGGTCGCGATGGCGGAGGTCTACAACTATCGTGGCGGCGTCAGCTATCAGGACCAGCAGTTGTTCCGTAATAACGGGAATGCGTGCGGCGCCGGGCCGGTTCAGGAAGTGTTCGGTCCCCGGGGCAGCCAACTGCGCTCATTCAGGCCACCAAAGCCAACGACCGTCGCGTACATCCTCATCTGGCTGAAGTAGGCGACTTGCCGGGTGGGTTCGCGAGGCGTACCGTGGACGAAGCGCGAGGGGCGCATCCAGTCCGCGGAAAGGGCCATGCCCACCCAACAATCAGTTGGAAGTTGGAAGCTGGAAGCTTGGAAGGTGAGTGTTCGTAAGGACGACTCACCCTTTCCGCTTTCAACT
>DAIUET010000288.1:0-2460 GCA_036845045.1 Gemmatimonadaceae bacterium
TCGATGATGGCACAGGTCCGCTGGGCGCCGGGCAAATCGATGTCCACGAGCTGGGCCACGGTGAGCCTCGACATCGTTGCTTCCTCCGTCAGGAAATGCGGATGGTATCCTCGGTCGGCGGCACGGGCGGGTACAGGAGTCTGCATGACCGTCGACCAGACGTTCTCCGCACTGCCAGCCTGCCCGGGGCGACTGCTCGGAAAGACGGCGCTGGTCACCGGCGCCGCGTCCGGCCTCGGCGCGGCCATTGCCGCCCGTCTCGCGGCCGAAGGTGCACACGTCGTGCTGACGGACATCGACGTCGATGGCCTGAACGCGCAGGCTGCGCACATCGAATCGGACACGCTGACACTACGGCTCGATGTCACGTCCGAATCGGACTGGCGCGCCGCGGTCGCGAGTACCGCGGCACATTTCGGCCGGCTCGACGTCCTTGTCAACAACGCGGGGATCACGACCATGGGGTCGATCGAAGACCTCGGGCTCGAGGCGTTCCGGCATGAGCTCGAAGTCGACGTGATCGGGGTGTTCCTGGGCTGCAAGGCCGGCGTCGCCGCGATGAAGGAACGTGGCGGTTCGATCATCAACATGTCTTCGTCCGCCGGGTTGAAGGCCTATTCATACCTCGTCGGCTACAACGCCGCAAAAGCTGCGGTGACGCTGATGACCAAGTCCATCGCGCTGCACTGCGCCCAGAGCGGTTATCGAATACGCTGCAACAGCGTCCATCCGGGTGCCATCCGTACGGCCATCATCGACAAGGTCCTGGCCCAGGTCGACAACCCGGCGGAAACCCTTGCCGGCTTCGAGTCGGCCCATCCGATGGGTCATCTTGGACACCCGGACGACGTCTCCTCGATCGTCGCCTATCTCGCGTCCGACGAGAGCCGATTCGCCACCGGCGCGGCGTTCTCCGTAGACGGCGGCGCTACCGCCTGCTAGACACGCAGCACTCGGCATCGCCCAGCCGCCACACACCTGATTGCACACCGCAATGCCAGTGTTACCTCTCTGTCAGATCGCCATCAGCTCCACTGATTACGAGCGCGCAGTCCGGTGGTACCGAGGTGTCTTCGGTTTTGTGCCGGCCAACCGGTTGGAGGACGTTCACAGCGATCGAGTCAGGAAGATTCAGGGCCTGCCCGACTCCTGGATCGACGTGCGCTGGCTGATGGGCCAGCAGGACAGCCTGCAACTGGAGTTCTTCAACTTCCGCCGTCCGCAGGTACGTCCCGTGCCTGCCGATTGGAAGCCGTCCGACATCGGCTACGCGAGCCTCGGCATCCACGTTGCGGACTTTGACGCCACGCTCAGAAACATTGCCCGCTTCGGCGGTCGGCCGCTGACGGCTCCGATGGGCAGGACCGGCCGGCGCCGCGTCTGCGTCCCCGATCCCGATGGCATTCTCCTGGAGCTGATGGAGGACAACCCGCTGGCGGCCAACGCCGCTGCGCGCGCCCGCCCCAGCCTGCCCTCGGCGGCCACCAGCATCACCCTCTCTGTGCCCGATCTGGCGCAGGCTCAAGCGTTCTGGGTGGATGCGCTCGGCATTCCGGAAGCCAAGGGCATGTCGCTGCATGACCCTGTCCACGAGTCCCTCTGGGGCTTGAGTGGCGCGCACCGCGAGACGCTGCTGCTCCAGGCCGGCGACTTCCTGGTCGAACTCGTGCACTACCTCGATCCGGCTCCGCGGCCGCGGCCGGCTGGCTGGTGGCTGGCCGATCAGGGCATCTCGCACCTGGCCGTCCGTCCGGAAACCGTCGAGCACTTCGATGAGCTCTACGATCGCGCCGTTGCCGCCGGCTACCGGGGCAACTGCGAGCCGGTCGACATGGACCTCGGCAAGGCCGTCTACCTGAACGACGAACAAGGTTTCACGCTGGAGCTGTTCTACTGCTCCAGGGAGGGCGAGCCCGTCCTGGGTTTCGCTCCCGAGTAAGCGGTCACCAGTGGTCCGGCGGACCGTGTCATGCGCTGCGGATCGATGCTCATCTACACTGCCGGGACCCAGAAGCTCCAAGAGTGACAGACAATGACAGAGCACGTTCAGCCCGGGGCGCTCAGCCCGCCGATGGAGGAGGGGCTCTGGCGGGGCTGGTCGATCTGGACGGGTCGGGAGCCGTTCGAAGAGCTGGTGGGGCCGTTCTACACGCGGCGCGAGGTGGACGGATCGTACACAACCGGTTTTCGACCCGCCGAGCGCAATCTAAACAGTTCGGGAAATCCGCACGGGGGTGCGATCGCCACGTTCGTCGACTACTCCCTTTTCATGATCGCCCTCGAGGCGGTCCATGGAAGGCCCAGCGTGACGGTGACGCTCAACATCGAGCTGATGCGAGCGGCGCGCGCCGAGAAGCTGCTTACCGGTCGCGGCGAAGTCTTGCGAACGACGAATAGCCTCGTATTCGTCCGGGGTCTTCTGACGTCCGAAGAAGCCTCTATCGTGAGTTTCTCGGGCGT